>NZ_CP012574.1 GCF_001280205.1 Clavibacter capsici
AGACGCAAGAAGACAGAGCTCTCCCTATGGCGGGAGGTGTGCTTTTTCGAGCTCCGCTGCCTAGGGCTTGCGGGACCAGGCCTTGGCGATCTTCCTGATTCGCTCAGCCGGCTCCTTGCTCTTGCCGAAGAGGACACGGCGCACGATCGGCGCGCCGATGATGATGGCCAGAAGCGGCGGCATCGCGGTGACAAGTGCGGTCAGGAAGTTCACCTCCTCCGGGGACTCGGGAAGCAGGTTCGTCATGACGAGCCTCTCCGCAGGGGACACGCGAGCGTGTCGGGGTGGCACCGCGCCGGGTGGCGCGGTGAGTTCGGGACGCACCCACGGCGAGGTCGCGGTGGGTGGGCAAGAGGAGAGCGCCACGGGCGCTCGAGCTGCTCAGCTGTCATGGCCGACGTCCGCCGCTGATGGTCGACCTGACCGAAAAGTTGTCGACGTGGTGCTCAGGGGCGCGTTCGGGCATGAAAAAAGCCAGCCCGTGGGCTGGCTAGTTCGGTGGGAGGGGTCCTATTCGTGCGGCCATAATCGGCTATACGGCGTGCCCACATCGTATGACGTCACTATGTCACAGTGCACAAGAGCGTTCGTGCCCTGTGTCTCTGTGTGGGCATTTCGTGGGCCACGCCGGAGACGAAGAAGGCCAGCGCGGGGCTGGCCTGGATGGTGGACATAGCTCTCCACCGACAAGTTCATCGTACGACTTTTCGACCGCGGCCGCGAGGACACACACAGGCGCGGTGCGCTCTTAACCGTTGGGGAGGAAGCCACCCTGCGGCAATGTACCGGCCCAGCTCCGACATCTTGAACCTAAGGGGTGAAGCCACGGATCCCGCGCGTTCACCACCCCGCTCACCTTTAAGTAGTGGGGGGACATCGTGCCCATGTCAACTGCGACGGGCGCCAGGGTTGTCCGAGCCTCATCATTCGATGAGGACTGTGTGGCTCCAGGGTCCGGCGAGCGGTCCGTACGTCTCACGGGCGATGCGTGCCCGGGTATCGAACTGTCGAAAGCCGGCGGCGCGTGGAGGGCCAAGCTGGCGGAGTTCTCGGGGACAGGCTCGCTTGGATCGCCCACATGTCCGCTGCTTCGGTGGTGCCAGACGCCCTTGGCTCCCTTGGAGGACTCATCGCCACCGCCAGAACCTACGCGGCGTCGCCTGCGCGAGGCTCTGGCGTCGCTACTGCTGCTCTTGCGCGGTGACGGCGCGTTCGACTTCTCCGAGGAGAGCGTCGGGTGAGGTCAGCTCGAGCTGGGTGTCGTTGAGGAAGATCGTCGGGGTGCCGGTGACGCCGAGGGCGATGCCGGCGTCGAAGTCCTGCTGCACGCGCGCCTTCGTTGCTGGGTCCGAGACGACCGCGTCATACGCGGCAAGGTCGAGCCCCAGCTCGTCGGCGAAGCTGCGGAACAAGCTGGCCTTGGACCCCTGCTGCTCGCCCCACTGGGTCTGGGTGTCAAACATGCGCTGGTACATGGCCTCGAACTGCCCCTGCTGGGCGGCGGCTTCAACGGCGACAGCGGCGTTCATCGAGTTCTTGTGCGCGGGAATCGGGAAGTACCGGGTGACGAACGTGACGCGGCCAGCGTACTCCTCGCGCAGCTGCTCGACGTAGGGGTGCACGGCGAGGCAGACCTCGCATTCGAAGTCGAGGAACTCCGTGAACACGACGGACCCTTCAGGCGCCGTATCGAGGCGGTGGCTGTTTTCGGCAACGACCGTCACCGTGTCCGCATCGATGGTCGAGTCCGGTTGCGCGCGGCTGATGACGAATGCCGAGGCGAGGACCGCGACGGCGAGGCCGGCGGCGAGGGACAGCTGGATCTTGGTGGTGCGCTTCATGGGTCTCCGGGGAGGGTGGTGCGGTGACAGTGGCGGTAGGGCGTCAGCAGCAGTCGCATGCCTCGACCTCGCGCTCACCGGTGAGCGCGGAGACGGGGGTCTTGCACGCGTCGCCGCGCCAGGCTTCCAGTCCCTCGCGGACGGCGAAGACCACGATGATGAGGCCTGCGACCGGGTCTGCCCACGTCCACCCGAAGACGAGGTTCAGGACGAGACCGAGGAGGACCGCGGCGGAGAGGTAGCTGCAGATCAGCGTCTGCTTAGAGTCCGCGATCGCGGACGCGGAGCCGAGCTCCGTACCGGTGCGCCGCTCGAGGAGGCTGAGGAACGGCATGATCGCCAGGCTCACCGCTGCGAGGATGATGCCCACGGGCGAGTGGTCGGGTTCCCGGATCCCGGTCAGCGCGAGGACCGCGTCGACGCTCACGTACGCGGCAAGCCCGAAGAAGGAGACCGCGATGACGCGGAGCGTGACGCGTTCACGCTTCTCTGGATCCGGGGCAGCGAACTGCCAGGCGACCGCGGCCGCGGAGAGCACTTCGACGATCGAGTCCAGCCCGAACCCGATGAGCGCGGTGGAAGACGCGACTGTGCCGGCCGTGATCGCGATGATCGCCTCGATGACGTTGTAGGTGATCGTCGCGGCGACGATCCACCGGATCCGGCGCTGGAGAAGCGTCCTGCGGGCGGGAGCGAGCACACCGGTTCGGATAGTGGTGGTGCTCATGCGGTTACCCCGCAGCACAGCGGAATGTCGCAGTCCTCATCTGCGCAGGGCACGCCGTCATCGACAGCCAGTACGACATCGACCAGCGCGGTCAGTGCCCGAGTGAGGTGTGCGTCCGCGATTTCGTACCGGGTAGATCGGCCCTCGGTCACGGCCACCACAATCCCGCAGCCACGAAGGCACGTCAGGTGGTTGGACACGTTGGAGCGCGTCAACTCGAGCTCCACAGCGAGCTTGCTCGGATAGCCCGGCCCCTCGAGCAGGTGCAGCAGAATTCGAGACCTAGTCGGATCGGCCATGGCCCGCCCCAGCCGGTTCATCACGTCCACGCGCGAAGCAAGAGTCAGCATCCACTGACCATACAGCACATAGTGACCTATCGGCAGGGAAGCCCGGATCGTGGCATCCCCCGTTGGGTCACCGAGTGGAACGCTACGGGGCCTGACCCCGATACTTCGCCCCGGTGATGCGCCATCGAGAGGTACCAGAACACCGCCGTCAAGCGGCAACAGTCATAACCTGAGACGCTAGATTCCGCGGCCAACGCTCGGCGCCGAAGTGGTCCGGAGAGGGATCCCCTGCTGAGACGCTTGAAGACAGAGCTCTCCTTAAGCGAAGAGGGTGCGCTTTTTCGAGTTCCGCGAGGCCTAGGGCTTGCGGTTCCAGAACTTGGTGGCCTTCCCAATGCGGTCCATCGTCTTGTCGCTCCTACGGAGCGCAGCGATGTAGACGAGCGGCGCGAAGACGAGAATCGCGACCGTCTTCGGCTGAGGCGCGAGCGTCGACACCAGGAAGTTCACCTCCTCCAGGATCTCGGGAAGCAGGATCGTCATGACGAGCCTCTCCGCAGGGGACACGCGAGCGTGTCGGGGTGACACCGCGCCGGACGGCGTGGTGAGTTTGGGACGCACGCACGGCGAGTTCGCGGTGAGTGCGTAAGAGGAGAGCGCCACAGGCGCTCGAGCTGCTCAGCCGTCATGTCGGCACTACGCCGCTGAGGATCGACTTAGCCGAAAAGGTGCCGGCGGGATGCTCGCGGGCGTGTTCGGGCATGAAAAAAGCCAGCCCGTGGGCTGGCTAGTTCGAGGTGAGAGTTTGTGTCCGTACGGCCCTAGTCGGCCACACGACGTACCCAAATCGTATGCAATCACTATGTCACGGTGCACAAGAGCGTCTGTGCCCTGTGTCTCGACAGCAGAACCCCGTGGGCGGCGCCGGAGACGAAGAAGGCCAGCGCGAGGCTGGCCTTGACGTGAGCAGGATGCGGACATGCGCATCCGCATGTGTCCTAAGCGTACCGCGATCCGGTTGAGACCGCGCGGGCGCGCAGAAGACATGCACTAGTAACTGTAGAGGAGGAAGCCACGTCGGAGAGACGCATGACAGCAAGCTCACACCTTGAACCTACGGGGTGACGCCACCGGGCCGACTCGTCGCCGCCTTGCTCATCTTCAAGTAGTGGGGAGACATCGTGGCGCTGTCAACTGCGACGTGCGCCGGGGTCGTGCCTGCCGCACGGGTCCGCCCTGTGGCCTAGACGACCTTGCGGATCCACTCCCAGGTCTCCTTGTCTAGCCACCCTTGCCGCGCCTTGCCGTCGATTTCGACACAGAAGATTTCGTCGTTGGCGTCGAGGATCGGCTGTAGCGCGTCAGAGACGCCCTGCGCCGTCAGATAGGGGCCTGAGACGATCCACGTGGACTTGAGGATGTTGGCCCAGGTGCCGTAGGACTTGATCTTCTCAATGAGCTTGTCGTATGTCTGGCCCGGCGAGTTGAGGTCGTACGAGATGAGGATGGCGGTCATGGGTCAGACGCTATTGGCGCTAGCTCTCCATGGCCGCCCCCAGGCCGGGGGCCGCAGACGCCGACACGCTGTGCGTGTCGGCCTCTTAAGGCGGCTAGCCGCGCTACCTTGGCGGCATGACAGAGAAGGGCACGCCCCGACGCCCCCGCGGCTCGGTTGAGAAGGGGGTGACTCCTCGGTGGACCATCGAGGAGTCGTCTCGTGACGCCGTAAACGCGATGGCGAAGGCGGCGGGCATCTCCTCGTCGTACTTCGTCGACCTCTCGATCACGCATCTGCGTGCGGAGTTCGAAGTCGACGGTGTCCCGTCTTGGCTGCGCACCGCGCTAAGCCGTGAGGAGCTGCCGATCGAGCCCACTTAACGAGCATGGCCCCCCGCTTTCGCGAGGGGCCGAAGCACTGCGCCTTAGACCCTGACTGTTTGGCGACGGAACAGGTCTACGGCGGATCGAGTAAAGAACCGGCTTCTCAGGGCCGGGCCTTCGTCGTGCCTCCAATGAGCACATCAAGGGAAGCGAGCCCATCATAACCACGTCCGTAGACCTCGCAACACCTCCGACACGCAAGACACGTGCGTATTTCCGCAGGTTGGCAAACGCCTCGAGCGAGCCGACGCTGCCCGGGTTGGAGCCGTCGAGCGCGCTCGACGCAGAGAACGCGCCGGCGTCGTGGTCGCTGCCGGTGCCGGCCGGTGCGTACGCCAAGGTGCCGGCGTGGACTTCGCCGGCCGCGTGGATGGCTGCTGTCCGTGCGGACGTGCTCTCGGCCGAGGGCCACGCTGCCCGCCGGCAGATCGACGTCAGCATTCGCGCCTACCTGGCCGTGGCGGTCGTCGAGCGCCGCTCGGCGGACTTCAAGACCGGCCGCAACGTCACCACGAGCAACGCGACCGTCTCTGAGCGTGTGTCCCGACTCGTCCGCAAGTACGTAGCCCCTCGGGTCGTGGAGCGTGCTCGGGCGCTGCTCATCGCGCGGGGGTTCTCGGTGACGATCGTCGAGGGCCGTGAGCTCACGATCGCGGAGACGGAGAAGGCGTTCCTGTGGCACGGCGGGTACCAGGCCAAGGCGGCGTCCGTTCGGGCGCTGACGATGCCTCGCAGGCTCGTGTCTGAGCCTTCAACTGGCGACCTATCTGTCTTTGAACAAGACACACCCCCCAGTCCAGTTCTTAAGTTGGTCACCAAGAGCCGTCGCGCGTCGAAAACTCGCCCTCCGCAGGCTCCGCAGCAGCACGCTGCCGCGCGCAGGATGGCCGCTTCGCGGCCGGCATCGACGAATCCGAAGTGCGAAGTCCCGAAGGACCGGGCACCTCGGGCGTTGGCGACGATTCGTCTCGCGGCGCAGCTCCAGCAGCGCATGCCGTGGCTTGGGCGGGGCATTCACCAGGGGCATGTCTGCGACATGCTCGACCGGAACCTCGACACTTCGCGCTATGCGCGATGGGTCGAGCGCGACGGCCGCCGGGTGCTCCTGGTTGATGACCGGGATATCACGTCCCGGATCGAAGCGAAGTTCCGGGATCTGGGGGTTCCGTTCCTTGATGCGCCTGTGCAGCGCGACCCGATCGGATATCTCGCGTGGGGTATTCAGATGGCGATTGATCCGAGCGAGGAGACACGCATGGAGCGATACGACCGTGAGCAGGATGCCGCTGCCGAGCGCACCCAGCAGCGCCAGGCGGAGGCCGCTCGGGAGGCCGCGCGTCGCGGCGTCGAGGACTCCCCCGAGCACCGTGCGTTCCTGGAGCAGGAACGCGAGCTCCGCGCAGCCGCGTCTCGGCGCCGGCCGACGCCGGCCGTGCCGGTCGCACTCCCCCACGAGCCGACGCGACGCTCGACCGAGGACGGGGCGTCGGTCGGGATCGACGAGCTTGTCACGGCGGCGCTCCTCGGCGAGGGCCGACACCCGGCGGAGTTCCCCACCGGTGTCCAGGAGCTGCACGGCCGCGTGCTCCGCCTTGCGCGGATGCTCACCGCTCGCGGCTGGGAGCTCGACGCGGACGCTGCTCGCGCAGCGGGCGACGTCGTGCTGACGGACGCGGCCGGCGTCGGCCGCATCGCCTTCGCTCCTCCGGCCGAGCTGCCGGCGGATGCCGTCTGGCGGACCGGCGCCGACGGCGCCGAGCTCGCCGACGACGTGACCGTGCACGAGTACATCGCGGGTGTGGAGAACGCACGCCGCGGTCGCTGACCCCGGCGTCAAACTGGTCGCACGGTGCGACCGGTTTGACGACTGGTTGCGGCTTGCTTGCCCTCTCTGCCACTGGCCCCCCGGCTACGCCGCTTCCGAACCTCCCCCAGACAGCAAAAGCATCTGTCTGGGGGAGGTTCGGAAGTAAAGGGGGCCAGTGGCAGAGAGGGCAAGCAAGAAGAGAGAGATAGAGAAGTGATTTCAACACATAAAGAAAGACCAAGTTGGGAGGGTGGTTGCGTCATGCAGTGTCCCTTGCGTGGGTCAGGCGGACGAGGACGTGTGGTGACGATCTGGGGTGCCACGAACGCTGGGAGCACGAGGCGGTCGCCTCGATCACGGGTGTCACGTCTACGGTGCTACGCGCGGTCGTCTCGCTCGCTCCTCGTCGCGTCCCACAGGTCCCCCGTGACGCGTCCTCACGGACGCGCCACGGGCTCGCGGCTGGCACAGCCAGCCGCGAGCCGCCGAGCCGAGGGACGCACCTGATGGTGCGCCTCACGCGCCGCGACGTCGCCCTGTTCGACTGGTTCGCGACCGTGCGCATCGCGAACATGGAAGCCCTCCGCTGGGCGCTGCCGGCGGCCGCCGGCCGCGACGAGCCGGTGACCGTTCGCAAGGCACAGCACTGGTGCGCCCGCATGGAATCGCTCGAGCTCGTGAAGCGGGAACAGCTCTTCCAAATCGGCGGCGCGGTGGTCTGGCCGACCGCGACGTGGGCGAGCGCACGGCAGCCACATCTGCTTTCTCAGACGACCCGACACGAGGTGTCGGTCTCGATCGTCGCCGCGCGGTATCTGGCCGCCGGATACGAGTGGTTCCGGGATCGTCCGGCGAAACGCGGATACGAGCACCAGGCCGACGGCATTGCCCGGAAGGGCAGCACTCTCGACGCCGTGGAAGTCGAGCTGACCGCAAAGCGGCAGCAGCGGTACGGAGCCATTTTCCGTGCGTTCGACGTGCGGCTGCAAAAGGGCGAGATAACGCACGTGACGTACTTCACCAACGTCGCTGGCGGCCGCGGGATCCAGCAGGCTCTATCCGGGTCGGCTGTGCCCGCGAGCGTTCGCAGCCGTCTGCGCATTGTTCCGGTTTTCGACGACCGGGGGCATTGGTTCGGGGATCAGCAGCCCGTCGAGCTCGGAGGCGAATGGGTGGCGCCCGCGCTGCCGGCGCCTGTAGATCGCAGCTATGCGCGACAGCCGGACATCTTCGACGCCGACCCCCGGTAATCCCGCCGCGCTCCCCCGTCGACGGATGGCTGAGACTCCGTGAGGCATCCGTCGACGGGAGCTCGGGGAGCCGCTTCGCGGCGGGCATCGACGACCTAGTGAGAAGTGCGCAGCCAGCACCCGGGATCGGCCGTCCGTCTCCGAGAGCACCGGTCCAGAGCGCCGATGGATCCCCAGCCCTTCCGCCGTCGTTCACCCCCCAATGTCACCGCCCACAATCCAAGCTGTGGGACCAGACCACCAAGCCGGCCGCCTCAGCAACAGTCCCCTGACCCGCAGACCCGCGCCTCCAGACCCCGAGATCGACGTGACCCCCTCCCCCATCAGGGCAAGGCGCAGTGCAGCGCAGCGGAACGGAGCCGCGGCAGCCCGACACCCGACCCGGCCACCGCCCCGACGCTCCGACACCCGACCGAAGGTCTCCACAAATGTCTAGACCGGGGTTGTCTTGCAGGTCAACCCCGGGCTAGAATAGAATCATGAAGCCGCAGAAGTCGAAGGATGTGCGCCAGTTCCTTGTCTCGATCGGGTGGGTCTACCTCCGCAACGCGAAGGGCAGCCACGAGATCTGGGGCGAGCCCGACGAGTCGGTGAAGCTGTCCGTCCCGTTCGGACACAAGGAGGTCCAGGCGGGCATCCTGACCCAGCTACAGAACCTCGGCGTTCAGGTACCGAAGGAGTGGAAGTGATGACCGCACACACGTACGACGTGGACGTCTGGCGCGAGGGCCGCTGGTGGCTGTTCCGCATCCCCGAGCTCGACACCGTCGGCCAGGCCCGATCGCTCGCCGAGGTCCCCGAGGAGGCCGAGGGCATCATCGAGGCGTGGAACGCCGAGCCGCCCGCGCCCTTCGAGCTCAACGTGACCATCACTCCCCCGGTCCCTGACCTCTGGGACGTGTGGGCCGAAGCCGCACGCGAAGAGGAAGCCGCGCGCAACGCCCAGGCACACGCCGCAGCGATGCGCCGCAAGGTCGTGAAGCAGCTCCGCGGCGCCGACGTGAGCGTGGCCGACGTCAGCGCGATCCTGGGCGTCAGCAGGCAGCGCGTCTACCAGCTCCAGGACGAGAAGACCCCCGCCTAGGGTCAGGCGCGCGGCTCATCGGGTTCTGCACCCACAAAGTTACATTTGTAGATCAGTGGGTATGCAGGGATGTGGGAACACGGGTACCCATAAACATAGGTAAGTACCTACCCGGGTAGTCATGTTGTCGGGTACACTGGTACCTACAAACACGGGAAGCATGGTTTTCAGGAACCGTGGTTCTTACACGGGAGGGAAGCCATGCGCATCGTTGCTGTCGTGCAGCAGAAGGGCGGGGTGGGGAAGACCACCATTGCGGTCAACCTCGCAGCCGTCACAGCCGAGCACTCGCGAGTCCTCGTGGTCGACGCCGACCACGTGCAGCACTCCGCCACGGACTGGGCCGAGGCATCGGAAGCCGAAGGCGCGACGGCCTGGCCTTTCGACTTCACGGACGACGCGCGACCCGAGGTCCTGTCCCAGCTCCGCGAGGCATCGGACTACGACACGATCATCGTCGACACCCCGGGCAGCCTCGCCCCAAGCGAAATCCAGCGCACCGGCCTCGTGCTGGACTCCGCGGACTTCGTGATCGTCCCCATGGAGCCGCAGCCGCTGAGCGTCACACCCCTCATGCGGACCATCAAGTCCGTCATCGAGCCCCGCGGTCTCGAGTACCGCGTCCTGCTGTCGCGCGTGGGGCGCGAGGAGGCGCAGCAGAAGCGCCGGGACGAGACGATCGCGCGCCTCGACGACATGGGGATCCCGAGGCTCCGTACCGTCATCCGGCAGTACGTCGTCCACTCGGACGCCCCCGCGACGGGCGGCGTCGTGACCACGTACCCGGAGAGCCGCCAGACCGTCCACGCGATCAGCGATTTCTCCTCCCTCGCGCTCGAACTCACGAGCATCTGGGCCAACGGAAGGAACAAGTGATGGCACGAGCGGACATGGAGCGCGTCTTCAACAAGGCCGTGGACGCCGTGCCAGACCCCGGCCTCGCACAGGAGCCCGAGACCACCGCGCCCGAGCTGCCGGCACCTGCTGTCGTGCCCGACGCGGAAGCCCCGGGCACGCCGGCCCGCATCACCTTCGACGTCACGCCCGAGCTCAAGCGCGCCTACAAGGTATGGACGGCGGCGCACGGAACGACGATCAAGGATCATCTGACTGCGTACGTCAAGCAGTCCATCGAATCCTGAATGCGGCCCACGCCGGCCATGTAGCAACACGGGACCCTCGTACGGTCCATCAAATGTAACTATGTGAGTTTGGGGGATTGTATGTCCGTGTCGTCGTACTCGGGGTTCGTCACCGTGGTCATGCTGGCGGTCGTGCTCATGGTGGGCTCATTCGTCGTGCCGATCCTCGTCGCAGGCTTCGCAAGCAGTCGGGTCATCACGAAGACGCGCTACTGGCTCACCTTCACGTGGTGGCCGTGGGTCATCGTCGGGGGAGCGATCTTCACGGCTGTGATGTGGTCCCTCGCCGCTCGCGACGTCGCGCCCCTGCTGGGCGTCGGCGGGTCGGATGAGGGCCCGGCGCAGATGGCGCAGATCCTCGGAGGTCACGCCCTGATCGCGGGCGGCCTCGGGCTGCTCGCTGGCGCAGGACTGGGCCCGCTCGTGTTCGCCGCTCGGCGCCGACGAGTCGCGCTCCGCACGCTGGAGCGCCGCCTGCCGGACGTGAAGATGCAGGAGGACGTCGAGAAGGCCCGCAAGCGCGCGGCCGACTGGTCCGCCGCCGAACAGCTACGGCTCCAGATGGATCCACGGAACGGCAAGATCGTCGGCACGAAGCAGACCGGACGGGCCACCCGGTGGGTGCTTCGGCTGCCGGTGTCGCAGCGTGTGGCGAGCTCGCGCCCCGGTCGAGCATGGGCGGAGCTCCGCCGGCCGATCCGGGCACCATACGGCCGGAACGGGGAATGGGTCTTCGGGCTCGTGCAGCGGCCCACGGTGCGCACCTGGCGCGAGCGTCTTGCCGACAAGGCAGAGGTGCGGGACTGGACGGCCAAGGGTGGCCGCTTCTTGAAGTGGCCCGAGGACTCCAGCGCGTGGCGCGTGCTGCTGCTCGGCGAGGCCGGCGCGGGGAAGACCGTGCTGCTGTGGGTGTGGGTGCTGTGCGCCGTGATGATGAAGGCGCCGGTGGTCCTGATCGACGGGAAGGGCATCCACGCCGACGCTGAGCGGCTGGCAAGCATGCTCCGCAGGATGGGGCGCACGGTGCAGATCGGCGGCCACTGGAACCTGTTCACGGGATCCGCGGCGCAGATCACCGAGAAGATCATGCGCATCGTGGGGGAGAGCGCGGGCGACGGGCAGTTCTACAGCGACGAGGCGCGCGACCTGCTCGACCTCCTCCAGGTCAAGGCTCCGCTTCGGTCCATGCAGGACTTCGAGACGCGCCTGCTCGAGCTCCCCCGGTGGTTGAGCTCGCAGATGTACGCCGACTTCAGCGCCCCGATCGACAAGAACGGGACCACGAAGGCCATGCGGGCGGCGGCGAAGATCCGCGGTCGGATGCGCAACCTCGCCCCGTTCCTTGCCGAGGACGGGTGGACGTTCGACGACCTCGGCGCCGACGTGCGGCTCGTGCCGATCCGACCGTCACTCGCGGCCGAGCGGATCCTGGGCGACGTGATGCTCGCTGACCTCCGGCAGTGGCTCGGCGCGCTCACCGAGCCGCGTCGCATGCTGTGCGTGGTGGACGAGTTCGCACAGCTCGTCTCGACCACCACCGACCCGGGAGACCTCGCCGCGTCGCTGGCTGAGACGGGCCGCTCGCAGGGCGTGGGCCTCGTCCTCGCCGCGCAGTCCCTCCCTGGAATCTCGGGTGATCTGACGTTCCGCGATCGACTCAGCAGCTCCGGGATCGCGGTCGTCATCGGCCGATCCAAGTCACCCGAGGCGGCCGTGTCGCTCGCCGGCACCGTCAAGCGCATGGAGGCGTCCGGGGACGCGAGCGAGGGGGCCGAGCTCAACACCGGGCGCGCCCAGGACACCTACGCGATCGCCCCGCAGGACGTTCGCGAGACCTGGGACGGTGCGTTCTACCTCATCCAGGGCGGTCGCCACACGCCCTTCCGCGCGATCCCGCCGGAAGTGCTGACCAGCCGACCCGACGTCTACGTGCCCGCCGTCGACGTCGACGAGGACCCCGACGAGGGCGAGCAGCCGGCCGCAGCGGCAGCGGATGCGTGGATCGGGCTGGAAGTGCAGCTCCAGGAGCAGGGCGAGGGCCGCTGGACGGCGACGGCCTGGCCCTCCACGGCGGAGTTCATCGCCGACGACGAGGCGGACCCGGCGCGCGTGGAGTTCACGACGACGGCCACCGCGCCGGCCGTGCCGGTGGGGGAGTGGTGGTGCTCCTGGCGCCCCGAGCAGGAGACCCAGTGGGGTGCCGCTCGGCACTCGCTCCCCAGCGAGTGGATCGCGGCATGCGAGCGCGTCGTCGGGCAGGCCCGCCAGCGGTACGGCCTGTAACGGTCGCAATCAGCTCAGCAGGTACTTCACGAAGTCGAGGGCGTCGCCGGCCACGCGCTCGCGCAGAGCCCAGTACCTCGTCTCGGAGGGCTTGCGACGGTAGGAGGGATCGGCGTCGTCCGTGACGTAGCCGGCCTCCGTGAGGACGTAGATCGCCTGCCGGCACCCCGCCACCGACATGTCGAGCTCCCTCAGCAGCTCATCGAACGTCGCCGGCCCGCGCAGCAGGTGCCGCAGCACGAGCACGCGCGATTGCGCCTGGAGAACGACCTGCATCCCGCTCACGTTGTCGGGGGCGTCTCTCTGGCGCATCAGATCCTCCGGCATGCCACGGATTGTTCCGTGTTCCGGACCACGCTACCGGCGTGATCGCTTACGGCAATCTACGCACGCGGCCCGCTTCGCGGCCACGTCCGCCTCATAGCATTCCCCTCATGGGTAAATAGGCCGTTGGGCCTTACAATTGCCCATGTCGGTCGTGTGCTGTACACCTGATCCCGTGACGCTCGTATGGGGGGCGTCTAAATGTGCAGCACGATCAAGGGGAGGGTGCAACATGTCTGGATTCGGAAGCGGTACACCGAAGGTCTTCGGGACCGCAGATCAGGTGAACGAGTTCATCGACGAGGACTTGGCGTCATCGGAGGGGGTGCCGACTCTGCGTCGGCGGTCCGCCGAGGCGTCGTCATCCCCTCAGCCCGCGGAGCAGCACACTGCGCCGGCTGAGGTGGCGGGCTCCGCTGCGCAGGAAGCGGGCCCATCCCCGCTCGTGCAGCTCTCGGAGCCGTCCACGCCGGCCCCGACCACACCTCCCCGGTCGGGGCCGGTCGTGGAGCCGCAGGCGGTCACCGTCGCGCGTAGCGCGCTCCGCGGCGAGGGCGTGGCGGTAGCCGCGCCGGCTGCGCGCGCCTCGACCGGCGTGCGCGGTGTGCTCGCGAAGCTCGGACTGCCGATCGCCCCGAACGAGGCAGAGCGGGAAGCCCTCGCGCTGGACCGCAATCGGTTCGCCGCGGAGACGCTGATTCGCCAGTCCACATGGACGCGGCCCGTGTCGGTGCTGGTCGCGAACCCCGGCGGCGGCATGGGGAAGACCACCGTGTCGCTGCTGCTCGGAGGCACGCTCGCGGCCGTCCGCGGCGGGTTCGTCGTGATCCCCGAGCTCGCCGACGCTCCCGGCATGCTCGCCTACCGCGCCGAGGGCACTCCGGCGCTCGGCATCGGCGAGCTCGTGCAGAAGGTCGACACCATCACCAGCGCCGGTGCGCTCGATGGGTACACGAAGCCGCAGACCTCGTTCGCATCCGTGATCGGATCGACCGGACGCCGGGCGACCCTCACTCGAGACGACGTGCGCGCCGTCATGGCCAAGACGGGGGAGTTCTACAAGATCCGCGTGTTGGACACCGGCAACGACGCGACCTCCGCGGCGTTCCTCGCGGCGGTCGAGGCCGCCGACGTCCTGGTCATCCCGGTCATGGGCGCCGCCGACAGCGCCGAGCACGCTCTACGGCTCGTCGAGGGACTGCGAGAGGGCGACGCGCACGCCCGCGAGCTCGCGGCCAGCGCGATCGCCGTTCGGCTCGCAGATGGACGCACCGAGCACCCCGAGATCGTCGAGCGGGTCGACGCCTCGCTCGCCCAGGCCGGCGTGCGCCGCCTGTTCACGATCCCCTATGACCAGCACATCGCCGACCGCGGCGAGCTCACGCTGAGCCGCCTCCAGCCGGCCACCCGCGACGCCTTCACGTTCGCGGCCGCCGCGGTGATCGAGACGCTGAACAGCGTCGTCACCCGCCGCGCCTGACCGGCGCGCGTCCCACCACACAGACCATCACGACCAGGGGAGAACCCATGTCCACGCTGCACCTCATCGCCGACCACTTCACCGCCGTCGCCGCCGGCACCATGCCGAACCCGATGGACCACATCACGACCCTCGCCGAGGGCGGGATCCCGAACCCGCTGGACAACATCGTCCCGGACTTCACGATCTTCGGGACCAAGTTCAACCGGCTCTGGCAGAAGATCGTCGCCGGCATCTGGGGCCTCGGCCTCATCGGCTCCGTGCTCGCATTGATGCTCGGCCTCACCCGCATGGCCATGAGCGGCGGAGCGAGCGGCAACCCGCAGAAGTACCAGGACGCCAAGGGCGGCACGCAGGTCTCCGGGATCGCGTTCGGCGTGCTCGCGGCGCTGGGCGTGGTCGTCGGCGCCGTCCTCTTCTTCGTCAGCCTCTAGGACCCGCTATGCGCATGCGCAGCGAATCGACCGGGCTCTCGCGCTGGCCGTGGGTCATCGGAGGCACGGCGGTGCTCGTCATCGGCGGCGTCCTGCTCTACGGCCAGGCCACGCCAACCAACACGCCCGCCCCGGCGTCCTCGTCGAGCGTCACGCCTGCACCCGAGGCGAGCGGAGCCGCGTCCGGTGCCGGTGACGACGACCCCGGGGTGGCCCCCACGGGCTGCCTCGGCGGACTGGACCGGAACTCGACCATGGTCCTCTCCGCTCAGAAGCAGGCTCCGCACACAACCTATGGGGCAGTCGAGGTTGCGGCAGCGTTTTACCGGTTTATATGGCAGACGCCATTCCCTCAGGCCGGCGAACTCGCATCCGTAAGCAATTCGGTAATCAGCAGCTCGGCGGCGGCGTCATTCAAGGATCTTGCCGGCAGCTACGCGAGCGTGCCCGATATCACAGGTGGCGTTGTTCCGCGAGGCTCGCAATTTCACCTGTCCACAACGAACGGGCTGTGGGCGGTCTCGCCGGACTCCACCTCCGACAATGTCGTCGTGCACATCGCCACAGGCTATGTAATTGACGGCGCCCTGAGTCCGACGAAGGTTGCAGGAATCGGATTCCAGATGACGTGGAGCGATGGTGCCTGGCGTGTTGTTGCGGGTGCGCTGCTGGATCAAACGCTCATTACTTCAGGTGGCGTGCGCTTCACGGGAGGCTGCTAGATATGTCGATCATTGTATCCGCCGCAGCAGCGGAAGGTGCTGACCTCTCCAATCTTGCACAGCAGTGTAGGGATAATCCATTCATGTGTGGCGCAGACGCCGTGGGCGATGCCGCATCGCAGGCAGTCGGCGGAGTGGTCAGCGGGGTGAAGGGTGCGGCGGACACCGCGCACACAGTCGTCTCCGTGGGCTCGGATCCGCTGGGCTACCTGTACCAGAAGGCGCAGGACTCGGCATCGAGCCTAGCGGACACGGTGCTCTCGGCCGCGGCCAAGACGACCCTGCCGGACCTCACCGCGGACTGGTTCATCGGCGTCTACAAGGCGTCGTTGGCGATATCAATTACATTCGCGATGGTCTTACTCATGGTTCAGATATATCGGACCGCGGTCGGGCGACAGGGCGTAAGCGACATGTTCGATGCCGTTGGGAAGAACTTCCTTATATTTCTGGGCGGGGCAACCTTCGGGCCTTCGATCGGAGTCATCCTCGTTCAGCTCACCGCCGCGCTGGAGGCCAGCATTATCGAGTGGGGCACGGCGAAGCTCGCCGGGCAGACAATGGCCGAAATAATCAAGGGGGTCACCACCTCCGCCGTTCCATCATCAATCGCCGGAAACGTCGTTGTGGCGCTATGCCTCATGATGGCGCAGGTGGTGGGCCTCTTCATGGTGCTGCTCATGCAGATCATTCAATACCTCATGCTGTATTTCATGGGCGCGCTGCTCCCTCTTGGGCTCATGTGGCTCATCGACAAGAACCGCCGCACGTTCGCCATGAAGATTGTCGGCGTGTGGTTCGCTACCCTCATCGGCCACCCGCTGCTGATATTCCTATTCATGATCGTTTCCATGTTCGTGGTGTCGACGATCAGCTCGAATTGGTTCGGCGTCGAGGCGATTCAAGCCACGGTGAACCTGGCCGCGGCGACCCTCGCGACGCTCATGGTCGCGTTCGTCCCGTTCATGCTCTACAAGTTCGCGCCGATCCTGCCGCAGGGCGGCTTGCCGGCGTCGAACGCCCGGATGCCGTCACCAGGCAACAACAACCGGACCATGGACGACGTGCGCCGGCGGATGCAGGAGCGGCAGCGCGAGCCCCGCTCGGGTCCTGAGAACGGGGCCTCCCCGGCGCAGAGCGCGGGAGTACCGAGCACGGGAGCGCCGAAGAAGGGCGTGCACTCGGCCTCCGCCGCCTCCCCGGCGGCGAAGGCATCGCAGGCGGGTGACGCGGCGAAGAGGGCGGCCGCGACCTCGGCCGCGAAGAAGGGCGCCGCTGCCGTGGCCACGGCCGGAACCGGTGGAGCGGCGGGCGCTGTCGTCGCGGGTGCGAAGGCGGCCAAGACCGTTCAGGACGCCGCCAAGCGCACGGCCACCACGGCTGCCGATCACGTGAGCAAGCACATCGACGACCACGACGAGGAGCGGTGATGACGACCGACGAGCTACTCACCCGGCACATCGGTGGGGAGAACACGCGCCGCCGCGGGCGGCTGACGGGCACGGTCTCGAAGACGCGACTGGCGCTCCTGATCCTCATCGGTTTGGGGACGGCGGCCGCGGTCGCTGTCACGCACAGCATCTGGGTCATCATCGGCGGGGTCCTCGCCGCGATGATCGCGCTCCTGGCGACGATCGGCGGTCAGCACGGCTCGCTGCTGGATCGGCGCCGCCGTTCCGCGCGGATGCAGGCCCGTCGGGCGACGGGGACGGATGCGTTCGTGCCGTACGACATCGCGACGTGGGACCAGCTGACCGCCGCGGTGCGTTCCGGCGAGAAGGACGAGCAGGCGGAGGCCCGTCGGGCGCTCCGTCGCATGCGGTGGGCGCCGGACGGCGCCGACGGCATGGGGTGGCTCGTGTCCGCGCGAGGAGCGCCCGCCGTCGCGTGGCACTCTCCGCGCGGCGAGGAGGAGTACCTGTCCGTTGCGTTCAGCGTGACGGGGCAGATGCGGGGCATCGAGTCCACGGCACGGGCCAATGAGGCCGCGGAGGCGTGGGGTCGGTTCCAGAAGAACCGCGCTTCTGAGGCATCGCTGTTGCGGGGCGTGCAGACCCTCACGCGGGTGCTGCCGCCCGCGGCCGCGCGACAGTCGCGGTGGGCGCAGTTGGAGCTCGATCACAACGATGGGACCTGGACGTCGCGGTTCGTGGAGGCGTTCGAGCGCATGAAGGCGTCCTACGAGGAGGTGCTGCACCTGTGCACCGAGGGCGCGATGACGCAGCGCCACTTCATCATCTGCAAATGGCCTGTGTCGGGTGCGTTCCGCGAGCGGGCGGCCGCGTACGGCGAAGGCCGCGACGGGTGGCGCAAGCTCATGGCCGAGGAGATCCCGCGCGCCGCCGCAGGGCTGTCCGACGCTCGCCTCGGGAGCGTGCGAGTCCTCGAGGCTCGTGAGGTGGTGGCGCTCATGCGGCACCAGCAGAACCCGAGCTTGGGGATCGAAGCCGCGAAGCGGATCGACCCGCTCGCCTCGCCCGGTCTGCCGTCGCACGACGAGTTCTCCGCGCACGTCGTCGAGGACGTCGAGCCGGACACCGGCCGGCGGACGCAGTGGTTCCACCGCACGGCCGCGATCCTCGCCGAGAACATGCAGGACCAGGCGCGGGATCCGTTCTGGACGCTCAGCCTCATGCACGGCGCCGACCTCCAGATGATCCGGTCCGTGTCGTTCCACCTACGGTTCGTGCCGGCTGTCCAGGCGCGGGCCGACGCGCAGCAGACCCGGGTGCTCGCGGCCGCGGAGCGGATCGCGCGCGAGAGCAAGACCGGCCTGGAGGACGGGACGTTGAGGTCGGAGATGACGGGCGCTGAGGCGCGCGCGGCCGACGTCGCGCCGGGCACCGGCCATCACGGGGCCGAGTGGGTCGGATTCGTGACCATCTCGACCCGTTCGCTCGCCGAGCTCAAGCGGGCGTCGAGCCGGCTGGAGGACGTGTGCGCGACCGATATCGGGATCGCGCGGCTGAGCTGGCAGGACTCGTACGCGGCGGCCGCGTCCGGCTGCACCTTCCCGATCGCCCGGGGGCAGAAGCCCCCGCAGGTGCCGATCGGGTCTCGCATCGAGGCCGGCATCGCCGGCCGCCGGCAGAAGGAAGCACTGACATGAGCGGACGACAGGCCAAGGCGCAGCGGGCGGCGACGACCGTCGACACGCAGCAGGAGGTGATCGCGCCGCAGCGTCGCGCGACGCGGCTCACGCGCGTGCCGATCGTGAATCGGTTCCTGCCTCCCGAGGCGTTCGTGAGCGACGTCGAGGAGGTATCCGAGCACGCGGCCGCGGCCGGCGAGCTCGCGCCGTGGGACGTGCCCGGGAGCCAGCTCCGACCGGATGGATGGCAGTCCGCGTCCCGAGCTCGGCGGGGCTGGTACGCACCCGCCCACCAGGGGGCAGCGACCACGACTCGGCAGGCGGAGATCGTGGCCACCGCGCACTTCGGGGCACCGACCGGGTTCGACGGCATCGTGAACGGCCGCGACACGTTGACGCGCACCGCATTCGCCCACGACCCGATCACGGCCTACCGCCGCACGCCGCGCGGTCTCACGTCCCCGAACGTCATCGTCCTGGGGCAGACGGGATCCGGGAAGTCCTCGTGGACGACGTGCAACCTCATCATGAAGCCGTTGATGCTCCGCAAGCGGCGCGCGGTCGTGTTCTCCAAGAAGGACCGGGGCGGCGAGTGTGAGCATGCCGAGACCACGCGCCAGCTGGGGAACGAGCCGTTCCGATTCCTCGCCAACGGCGCGCCGGGCGAGGGACGGATCATCAACCTCATGGACCCCGCGATCGTGCGCGTCGATGGGATCCAAGGGCAGAAGCTCATGCTGGACACGGCGATCCAGCTCCAACGGCACCGCAGCAGCGGGACGGTCGCCTCGGTAGAGGAGGCCGGCTGGGAGGACCAGGCGCTCCGACTCGCGCTCCGCTCGCTGCTCGCCGACCACGAGGACACACGGACACCGACCCTCGCTGACCTGTCGGCACGGCTCGGCGCCGTCGACCCTCACCGCGGGGACTACTCCCTCCGCTCGCGCGAGCGGCTGCACCAGGCCGGCCTCTCGATCAGCCACGTGCTGAACGACCTCCTCGAGACGTACGGCGGTGTGTTCGATGGCGAGACGAGCTCGGAAGTCGACCTCACACACAAGCTCACGACGTTCGACATCTCCCAGCTCCCCTCCGACGGCGCCGTGATCCCCATCGTCATGGCCGCAGCGAACATGTGGATGCTGGGCCGGATCAAGGACGAGGCCGGCTGGGCGACGAACGTGATCTACGAGGAGGGCTGGCACATGATCGGCGGCCCGTCCGTCGGCCTCATCCAGTCCAACGAGAAGCTGTCTCGATCGCTCGGCATGTCGAACATCTTCATCATGCACAAGGGCTCGGATATCCCGCCGGACTCCGCCGGTGTGACCGTCATCCAGGAGGCGCAGACGGCCTACATCTTCCGCCAGGAGCACGAGCAGGATGCCGCGTGGGCGCAGCGGACGTTCAACCTCGACCAGGACACCACGAAGGTCCTGATGGGGCTTCGGACGGGGCACTGCATCGCCAAGATCGCGGACATGCCCGAGACCGAGGTCGAGCACCTCCGCTCCGAGTGGGAGAAGGTGCTGACCGACAGCGACCAGGCGATGATGGGCGACTCCGCGGACGCCCTCGGGCACTGACGGCGGACATGCGATGAAGAAGCTCCTGGCCGTGACCGCAGCGGGGGTCTGCGTCGTGTTCGCCGCGATCGTCGGCATGGTCTCCGTCGTGTTCGCCGCTCCAGGAGGCGGAGCCGGCTGCACGGTGGGGTCGGCCAGCATCGACGCCGCGAAGGCGCACGATCCTGTGGCCGGCTACTCCGGCGACCAGCTCGTCAACGCCGCGAGCATCATCAACGCGGGCGCCGCGCTCGGCGTGAGCTCACAGGGACAGATCGTCGGGGTGATGACCGCCATGGGCGAGTCCGGCCTACGGAACATCGAGTACGGGGACGCGGCCGGCCCGGACTCCCGCGGCCTGTTCCAGCAGCGCGACACGTGGGGCACGCTGGAGCAGCGCATGAACCCCGCGCAGGCCGCCACGTTCTTCTTCGAGCGCCTGGTGAAGGTCCCCAACTGGCCGTCGATGACGCCCACGGCCGCCGCCCACGCCGTGCAGCGGAACCAGGACCCGGACCACTACACGCGCTGGTTCGAGCCGGCACAGGCCGTCGTGAGCGCCCTCACGGGCTCGGACACGGCGTGCACGGCGGCCGCGGCCGCCACCGTCTCGGGCAACGCGCAGCAGCTCGCGCAGCACCTCGTCGATCTCACGAACCAGGGCGCGATCACGTGGCTCTCGCCCTCGCACTTCCCCGAGGTGCAGGCCATCGCGGCCGGACAGCCGAAGCCGAACTGCGGCATCGACACACGGGTCCTCCAGGTCATCACCGTCGCCACGCAGACGTTCCGGTCCATCGGGATCTCCGACATCAACCGCCTGTGCAGCGGGCAGCGACCGGGGGCCGGTGATGCGTCCGCGCACGTGGTCAACGGTGGCGGCCACGCCGTCGACTTCTACGCCTTCGACGGCACCCCCACCACGGGCGCCGACCCGAACGCGATCAAGCTCCTCCGCGCCCTCGCGCCCGTCATGCCCGACGGATCCGGCGTCGGCCAGTCCGACTGCCGCGCGAGCGCCGGCACGAGTCTCGACCTGCCGATGAAGCAGTTCGCCGACACCTGCAACCACCAGCACGTCCAAGTCGACCCGTGGGGCGACGAACCGATGAAGCTCACCAGCAAGGAGAACCCATGAGCGAATGGCGCTCCACCGAAGACCTCGCCGCGGCCTTGACGTTCGGCGTCTCTGGCTGTGACACAGCCGCGAACGAGGCGCGGGCGGCGCGGGCCGCCGAAGTCCTGGCCGCGCACTCAGCGGCCGTAGACCGGGCGTACCTCGACGCCGCCGGATCGACCGTCGATCCGTGGTGGCCCGAGCCGTTCGGCGCCCGGATCGTCGTCGAGTCGCGGGGCGACCTCGACGCGGCCACCAGCTCCCCCGAGTTCGAAGCAGAGGTGCAGAAGGGCATGAACCTGCACGCCCGCGACGTGCTCGTCAACGACGAGGACGGGTGCCGTTACGAGGCCTTCACCGCCGCGGCCGAAGAGCTCGAGCAAGTCGTCCCCGAGTGCACGCGGATCCGTGATGCTCTCCGCACGGCTCGCCACGTGAGCGCCTACATCACACCGAAGGGAGCCCCATGCTGACCTCCAACCTGCACCCGCTCGCCATCCTCGGAGCTCTACCGCACGCGGCCGCCGCCTCGGCGGACGCCGCGGAGCGGTACTACACCGACTGGACCACGGTGTGGCCGTGGACGATCGCACTGGTGTGGTGCGCCGCCTGGGCGGTCGCCTACGTCGGCGTGCTCCGCTTCGCCATCCGCATGAGCGGAGACGGGGCGCTCATGGGGGTCGCGTCCCTCGTGCCCGCCGGCTTCTGGACGGCGACGCTCGGCACGATCGCGTCGCACATCCCCTCCGAGCCGGCCGTCTTCTGGATCTACCTCAGCGGCATCGTCATCCTCGGGGCCACGTTCCTGCTCAGCGAGGTCGGCGGGAAGTGGGGCGCAGGCGGCGCGGCTGTGCTCCTCGTGGTGCAGGGCGTGGGCGAGATGATCCGCCGGCTCTCGGCCGAAGCCCACATGCCCGAGGGGACGTTCCTCGGGGTCGCCGCCGCAGCCGTCATCGTCGTCGCCATTCTCGCTGTCGGGAGCAGGCGATGACGCCCCGCAGCCGACGCCTGTTCGTCGTCGCCGCCGTGCTCCTGAGTGCGTGCGGCGTCGTCGGCGGTTGGTACGGCACGGGCTTGGGCTTCACGCAGGAACCGGCCGACGTCGCGACCGCGGCCACCGCCGAGCCGGTCGACGTCGCGGCCGCGAGCGGCGCCGTCGGCGACGTCCTCGCCCGGGCCGGCCTCGTGCGCGGCGGCGTGGTCGACGCGGCCGCCGTGCGGGCGCTCGTCGACAAGTTGCCGGCAGACACCCACGCGCGGACGCCGGCCTACGACCGGGCCGCCTAAGGGCCGTCCTGGGCCGACACCGACCACAACGGGTGCGACCAGCGAAACGACGTCCTCGCGCGCGACCTCACCGCGGTCACGTACACGAAGGCGGATCCCGGATGCACCGTGGCCACGGGGCACCTGGCCGACGTCTACACGGGCCGCAGCATCGACTTCACCCGCGGGAAGGCCACGAGCGCGGCCGTGCAGATCGACCACCTCGTGCCCCTCGGGTGGGCGTGGCAGCACGGCGCCGCCGCCTGGACGGGGGAGCGGCGCGAGCAGCTCGCGACCGACTTCAACAACCTCCAAGCCGTCGACGGGCCGACGAACGAGGCGAAGTCCGACCAGGGGCCCGCGAAGTGGCTTCCGCCGGCCGCGGGCTATGACTGCCTGTATGTCACCCGGTTCGCGTACGTGCTGAGCACGTACGCGCTCACGATCGACGACGCCGACCGGGCCGCGATCGACCACGCGCTCGACGGCTGCCCCTCACCCGCTGTCGGGTAGGCGCTCAGCGCCTACCCGACAGCGGCATGAGTAGCTCATTCCTCGGTGGCATCGTCTGCTCACTCCGGGAGATATGCGGGTCCCTTAGCTTGCTGGTGCCATGTGGTAGCCGCGGAAGTCAGAGAGCACGCGGGCGGCGTCGGTATATCCCATGATGTCGATGTTGGAGGGATCGGAGTCATAGAGCCCGGAGTCTGTCGCGATACCGTAAAAGACACCCGTTCGGCTCACGACCGCGCCGCCTGAATCGCCTTTCAGGAGATTGGCGCCTATGCTGTGGGCGGCGGCGTAGACATGGTTTTGCACCCATGCGGGAGGTACATTTGTGCTGGTCCATTCGCAGAGGGATCGAGTAATCGCGCCGCTTGTGCAGAACGTCTCTCTCGGGCTTGGGACGCCCTGTCTTGTCATCGGTAGGGTGGTCTCATGTCCAGGAGTGAAGCCGGGAAGGAATACTCGATTGAAAGCTTGCGGGGAATAAACCGTCGAGGGCATGCAGATGACGTGTCCTGATGTGGCAGAGCAGGTCCTCGACCCGTGCGGTGACCCCTCGATCCGGACCAGGGCGAGGTCGTCGGGGTCTGCCAGTGCAACTACGCGTCCTACTTCGACGTCTGTGCCGTTGGCCGTTCGGACCTCGATAGGCTCGGTGGTGCGTCGAACGCAGTGCTTTGCTATGACCACGTACCGAGCGCCTCGCTCTCTGGGAGACAACGCGGCCCACAAGCCGGATTTTTGAAGTACGACTCCAACTGTGCAGTTTTGGCCGCTCCATTTGCCCCACACCTCCGTGCCAACGACGACAGGTACGGAGCTCCGTTCCGGTGAAGTTCGCGCGTTAGCCGCGCTTGGAGCCATGAGTGCTAGTGCTAAAGCACCCAGGACTGCGGCGGGCGTCAAGACCCTAAAGTGTTTCATCATTCTCCCGTCGTAAATTGTTGTGGTTGTAGTAACGAGACCTCGGGGAATCGGCGAGGATCGTGCACAAGCTAGTCGGAAGAAGAAGCGACAGGGCGATTCCTACACATGCCTTCTCGAGACGAGGCGTTCACGTCGAAAGGGAGATGGCTGCACCGTGGCCATGGGGCACTTGGTCGACGTCTACACCGGCCGCAGCATCGACTTCACCCGCGGCAAGGCCACGAGCGCGGCGGTGCAGATCGACCACCTCGTGCCCCTCGGGTGGGCGTGGCAGCACGGCGCCGCCGCCTGGACGGGGGAGAGGCGCGAGCAGATCGCGACGGACCTCAACAACCTCCAGGCCGTCGATGGGCCGACGAACGAGGCGAAGTCGGACCAGGGGCCGGCGACGTGGCTGCCGCCGGCAGCCGGCTATGACTGCGTGTACGTCACCCGGTTCGCGTACGTGCTGAGCACGTACGCGCTCACGATCGACGACGCCGACCGCACCGCGATCGACCACACCCTCGACGGCTGCCCCTCACCCGCCGCTGGGTAGGCGATCGGCGCCGACGTCGCCGGGCTCGCGCGGTCCGTCGACGTCGACGTCGCCGCCCGCGCCCGCGCCCGCGCCCGCGCCCGCGCCCGCGCCCGCGCCCGCGCCCGCGCCCGCGGGCCGGGCCGGGCCGCGGCCGCGGGCGCGGGCCGGGCCGGGCCGCGAACGCGATGAGCCGGTCGCCGTTCTGGATCACCACGCGGCCGCCGAGTTCAGCGACTCCTCACGCCGGAGCCAGATTCGCTGGCCGAGCTCGTTGCGGGCGTCGGCGTAGACCTCGAAGGTGAACGGGTCCCCGAGCTCTGCGCGGTGCGGCATCACGTACCCGAGCACGGGCCGGTCCTCGACCTGGATCCGCCCGTAGCCGGCCTCGAAGTGCGCCCACGGGTGCGCGCCGACGTCGCGCACCAGGCCGTTGCCGCTGCTCCGAACTGGTTCACCATGCGCATCGCGTCTAGGGCTTCACTCGCTTGCTCACACTGAACTACAAACGTTCGAGATGTTGATAAGTCGCATGGTTCGCCAATCGGCCACGTAAAGATCAACATCGGGCGGTGACCCGCGCATCCAGATCTATGCACGTGCATACCCATAGTAACCACATACTGTCCGTTAGATATTTAGGGAACCATATGAAAAAGATATATTCAAGGCGCAGGCATGCGGCGTCTATGGCGGCGTTGTCCATCGGAATCGGGCTGGCTCTGGTTTGCGGGCCCCATGATATTGGTGGTGAAAGCGCTCGAGCCGCAAGCTTGGCCTCAGGGTCTGAAAGCGGTGCGTCTGACACGGGCAGAAGCTTTTCGGATGCAGATGCCGCAGAATCTGAAAACTACTGGACTCCGGACAGAATGGCGGCGGCAGTGCCCACTGATGGGGCGACGGCCGCGCCCAAAAAGCAAAGTTCGGCCATTGATGCTAGCGCGGCCACGAGCGTCTTCGAGCCCGTCTATTGGATCGGGCGACTTTATTACACCGCGGGTGGCAAAGATTATGCTTGCACGGCGTCGTCTATTAAATCAGACTCGAAGCTGGTCATAGCGACCGCCGGACACTGCCTTTATCACAATGGTGAATTTAGTACCAACCTTCGCTTTATTCCCGCCTGGGATGGGGCTAATAAACCACTTTTGACGTGGGGCGCCAACGAATATCAGGTCCCGCGAGCCTGGCGATACCAGGAGGACCAGCAGCACGATGCAGGATTTGTCCAGCTAAAGCCTCAGCGATCCTGGCTCGGTGCCAAGCAATACCTGGCCGATCAGGCTGGCGCGACCGCTACCAATTTTGGTCTTGCAAATACGGGGTTGCATTACGAAGCATTTGGTTACGAACAGGTATCAGGATTCACGTCGCATCCTCTTCTGACTTGCTCGGGAAATGGGTACCGTCGTTTTTCCCAATTTTCACTTCTTAGCATAAATGACTGCGCCATGGTGGGCGGGGGCTCCGGTGGGCCTGTCTATCATGAATCAGGAAAGGGGGTTAATGGTACGCAGGTAGGGGTTGTGAGCTCCGTTATGCCCCGAGGGGAACATAGCGTCATGACGTTTGCGCCCTGGGGCGACGCCGAGTACCAGGTATTTCGAACAGTGGACACCTGGGGGCGCTAGAGTCTTGCTCATATAGGCCATTCATGCATGCGGAGCGTGGCAGTGCTTTGGTATGGGGCTTGAGCACTGCCACGCTCGGCATCTGCCTTTAGGAGCAACGGAACGGGGCTCAGGCTCCGACTGTGCCTGAGCCCCGCTGGTGTGTCGCTAGGCTGCTGCTGCGGCTCGGTAGGTGGCGTGAAGGGTGGCGGTCCACTGGGGGCCGAATGCGGCGTGCGTGAACTGGTGGTACGCGAAGGTGGTCATGCTGCGCTGGACGTCGCCGGAGTCGTCGTCCGTGTTGACCCATGGGGATCCGCTGATGCCGGCTCGGAGGTCGGTCTCGATCCCTTCGATGGCGTAGTCCTTATTCATCCAGGGGTTCGGCTCGACCGTGCTCTCGACGCTGACGGGCTTCGTTCCGTCGTGCCCGCCGTCGAGCGCGTATCCGGTCGAGCGGTAGTCGTCGTCGTCCTCCTGGCCGGCAAAGCGGACGCCAGAGGCGCCGACAGTGGAGGACAAGGTCGTACCCGCAGCTGCACTGACGGGTGCCTTGACCTGAAAGAAGGCCGTGTCGAAGTCGACCTGTCTGCCCGTGACCCACTGCGACTGGACCGTGACAGCAGTCGCAGGCCAGATGCCCTTGGGGGCGGTCCCGTCGTACTGTGGCACGAACACCAGGTCAGTGACGAATGCGCCCTTGGCGGCCGATACGCAGCGGCCAGCCGTGGCGACGAGATCGCCAGAATCGGAGACGACCACGTTTCCTGTGCAGCGCTGGTCGATGCCACCGCTGCGGAAGAAGACGACGCCGAGGTGATCGTTCGCGGCGAACCCTGGTACGGGCGTGGTTTCCGAGACGTGCGGCGACGCTGTTCCGCTCACGACGGACGCGTCGATCGTGCTCGTGGTGGCGAGTGCGCTGTCCGGGGCGACGGTGGGCGGGTTCCCGTCGGCGGGGTCGGGATCGACGAAGGAGTTGGTGACGGCAGCGTGCATTCGAGCGGGAGACCACGCAGAACCGGCAGCAGCGGTCTCGGTGCTCGAGATGGTGTGTCGGAGCGTCCCGGTGGGTGCCGCTGGGGTTGCTGCAGTCGCAGCCCCCGCACCCATGAGGGTGAGGGCGAGCGTGGCGCATGTTGCCGCGCCTGTGAGGGTGGAGCGAGTGCGTGTAGCCATATGAGCATCCTGTTCTCGCGAGCAAGTGAACGCAGATCAGCGAACAGCACACCATTGCCTTAAACGCCCCCGCAACGGGGGCGCATCGCACAGGTCACCAGTAGAGGTGGATGGTCCACCCGCCGGGAAGGCATTGCGCACTAACGTCTCGCCATCCGCGACCATCGCGGCATGAGCGCTCCATTGAAGGACTTTCTGCCATGCCCCCACTCCTCTTTGCCCAACGTCATCAGCTCCTCATGAGACCTTGGGTTGCTGTGCTCGTCGTCCTCCTCGCTAGTGCAGGCACCGCCTCCGTGCCTGCTTCCTCGGCTTACGCTGCAGGGCTACCCACCCAAGGGTCGTCCATCTCGAGTCTTCCAGCGTTCCCCACGCCCATGTCGGTGAAGCCGCCGAGGGCGACGCCGTACGAAGTGCCCGCCGGTCAAACCGTCGACTACGGCGACGCGGAGCTCAATGGGTCGACCTCAGGGCGTGGCGAGTTCCAGCAACCGGTCATCCTCGTTCACCCGGGAGGGACGGTGAAGAACGTGATCATCGGCCCGCTCGCTGCCGACGGCATCCACTGCGAAGCCTCCTGCACCATCGTGAACATGTGGTCAAGCCACGTCGGGGAGGACGCTGTGACGCTGCTCGACGGATCCCCAGCGTCCTCCGTCGTCACTATCCAGGGCGGAGGCGTTCAGCACGCGTACGACAAGGTCGTTCAGATTGATGGTGCGGGCACGGTCCGGATCTCCCACTTTGCCGCGTCCGACATCGGCTCGCTCGCGCGTTCCTGCGGTGACTGCCCGCACCAATACCCGCGGCACATCGTGGTCAGTGACGTCTTCATCGACGGTGGCCGCTACAAGGTCGCCGGAGTCAATCAGAACTTCAGCGACACAGCCAAGCTCGACCACGTCACCATCCGCGGAACACGCATGCAGGTCTGCGACAGGACCATCGGAGGCCGCGGCGTACCCGCTAAGGAGGTCCCTGGCGGGAGCGGAGACCCCTACCCGGGCGTGTGCGACTTCAGCTACGCCACCATCCTGTTCGAACACGGATGAGGTAATGGGCGTCGGGTCTCGTAACCTTTGGGTTGCAAGACGCGCCTGCCTCGCGTCGTCGTCGATCGCACGTTGATGCTCTGCCGGGTCGCGTCTCTGTGTAGAGACAGCTCCTCAAGCGGGGGTGCCAACCTACGCTCGCGTCGACCGCTCCACAGCGGACAACCCACGCTACGGAGGAACTCATGCCCGCTCGCCTTCACGCCATCCGGCGCAAACGCTCAATAGGAGCTGCTCTTCTCGCTCTACTGGGGGCCCTCGCCTTGGCCTGCACGGTAGGAACGCCCGCCTACGCGAACGGACTCAGCAACCCGGACCGAGGGAACTTCCCCATCATCGCCGGATCTGAAGTCGGCGTTCCAAACGGCTATTGCAGCGTCGGAGCAGTGCTCGTCCCCAGCAGCATCTTCCAGCGACTCACCCCGTACCAGCGTGCTGTCCGCTACCTCGTCCTCGCCAAGCACTGCGCACCGCTCAACTCACCCATCTACTTCGCGCAGCAGGACATCGGAGACGTCGTCTGGCAGTCCGCAGCATCTGACATCGAGTTGGTCAGAGTGTCACCCTCGCGCGACAACATGGCACTGCACTGCGCGGGCCTCTCCACCCCCGCGACGTGCAGCCCGATCCAAACCTTTACCCCCCGAGCCAACGGTCAGGTGTTCATGACCGCACCCCCCTCTCCAATCGTCGGGCGGCGAGCGATCGCGGGCACGGGAATCCCGTCGGCTACCGGCACGTTCTGCACGAGCGGGCACGTCACGGGCGTCATCTGCGATTTCCAGCCCACGAGCCTGCCTGTCGGGACCCGCAGGGCGTACGAGCACCTGGCGGCTGGCCAGTCGGCCGTAGTAGGGGCGCTGCGGCCCGGCGACTCAGGCGGCCCGGTCGTCAGCAAGGACAGGAGACTCCTCGGCATCATCTCCGGGGATGTCCCGAACACCCACTTCATCGTCTACACGCCAATGGCGCAGGTCCTCCACGAACTGTCGAGATACACCCTCGCACCTGCCAACTGATCCCCGCGTCGTTCCTCGGCTAGATGCCAGGTGTCCCGCAAGTCTTGGGTTGTGGGACGTCCCGCAACCGGTCAGGCCCTGACGCAGAGCACCGCGGCCGTACACGTCCCGCAACCGTGGCCCACAAGGGGGTGCTTAGGTGGGCGTGTTCATCGTCGGTTGCGGGACAGGTAGGCGCCACAGCCGAGTTCAACGAGTCCTCATGTCGGAGCCGGATCCATGCCCGAGCTCGTTGCAGGCGTGCGCATAGACCTCGTACGCGAACGGGTCGGCGAGCTCCGCCCGGACCTGCATCACGTACTCGAGCACGGGCCGGTCCTCGACCTAGATCCGCCAGTAGTCGGCCTCGAGGTGCGCCCACAGGCGGGATCCGCCGTCGCGCACCAGGCCGTCGCTGCTGCTCCGGACCGTGTTCACCGGGTGCTCTCCTTCGTCGATTCCATCACGTGGGAGCGTCCGGCCGCGCTCGTCTACGAGCGCAGAGGGCTGTACCGACAGGCAGTGCCGCTGGGGTCAAGGTGCCCAGGATCCTGGCCAGGTGTCCAGGATCCTGTACAAAAATCATGATTTGACCAGGACTTCGACCATGTAATTCTTTTGCGCTTGTCGGCGCGTCGAGCTTGCCTTCTGGCAGTAGGTGCCCTGAGACTGATGTCTAGGCCGGCTGTGCGGGCCTCGGAACCAGCGTCATCGGATCCGGCGGACCAGAGGTACACGAAAGGCCCACCTGGCAGTGGGCCTCTCGCAACAACTTTGATCATCCGCTCTTTGGTAAGAGCAACTTCGGATGGGTACAACATCCGTCGTGACAGGTAGATGGTATGCCACCCCCTT
Organism: Clavibacter capsici; assembly: GCF_001280205.1. Taxonomy (NCBI): domain Bacteria; kingdom Bacillati; phylum Actinomycetota; class Actinomycetes; order Micrococcales; family Microbacteriaceae; genus Clavibacter; species Clavibacter capsici. The sequence continues at coordinate 29,950 of NZ_CP012574.1, forward strand.
CGCTCCCTGCAAGGTGGGCTCTCCGAAGCACAGTTCCTTCCAATGCGCGCAGTAGCAGGAAGGAGATGCAGCCCTTGAGTGACGTACCGAAACCCAAGAAGAGCATCACCGACTGGGCACTGACAGGACTGGTTGGCGTAGCCACTCATATCGTCGCCCGGGTCGTGTGGGAGCTGCTCAGGCCCTACCTCGGGTTCTGACCCCAGCGATAGCGTGGCGTTCCTCTCCGCCCCCGGGCGGAGAGGGCGTCGCCGCGAACGCCTACTGGTCGCGGAACAGGGCCATCAGCTCCGCAGAGATCCGCCCCCGCACGCCGACCTGGTGCCCGTTCTTACGGAGCCACGCGCGTGCCTCGCTCCGCTCGGCGGCGCTGCTGCTCGCTGCCGCCTTCGACAGAGGATGCGGCGCCGGCCCTCGCCGGCCGCCGGCGGCCTTCCGGCCATCCGCGATGAATGGGGCAAACGCTGCATGTAGCTCGGCCGCGTGATCGGGGGAGAGGTCGATCAGGTAGTCCGTGCCGTCAACGGAGAACGAAACGGTCGTGCCGTCCTCGCCGAGGACAGTCCCATCGAGATCGTCGACGAGCTGTGTGATCGTCCGCTTCGCCATGCATGCCCCCCGACAGTCGGTTCCTCTACTCGGAGTCTAGGGAGCTGGGCTAGTTCGCCGGGAACAGCGCCGCAAGCACTCCGGCGGCACCGGATAGGGACAGCCCGACGCTAGCGATCACGAGGTCCCGCCCGGCCCCAGCCCCGAGCACGCGCATGACGCCCGCCGTCTCGTACCCCGGCTGATATGCCTCCCCGAAGCCCGCCGGCCGAGGCAGGCCGTTGGCTTCGTGTAGCGCCTTGAATCGGGCGATGATGTCAAGATCCCCCTCGGTCCCGAGGGCGATGGCCGCGTCCTCCTCCCTGTTGAGTTCCAGCGCCCGGTCCAACTTCTGACGCGCGTCGATGTACCGCGCTTTGGTGCCTAGGAAGATCGCGATGAGGCCGTACAGCGTCATCAGCATGCCGACCAGCTCCATCCCCGCATAGAGCAGCTGCAATCCGGTCCATGGCATCAGGAGCTCACCTCCTCCGCTCGGGGAAGCGCGAGCGCCGACCCGTCCTCAGCAGGGTGCCGATCGACGGCCCGGTAGACGGTGGCGCGGCCAATCGAGAACAGGTCGCAGAGCTCGCTGATCGAGTGGTCCCCGGCCCGGTACAGCGCGACGAGGTGCCGCTCGGCGGCGGGAGAGAGCTTGGGCTTACCGCCCTTGAGCTTCCCCTTCTTCGCGGCGACCTTCATGCCCTCGCGGGTGCGCGCGCGGATGAGGTCGGATTCGAACTCGGCGAACATCGCGAGCATGTTGAACAGGAGCCGCCCAGTCGGGTCGGTCGGGTTGTGCACGGATCCGCCAATGCTGAGCGCGACGCCCTTGGTCGCGAGCTCGTCAGCGATCGTGCGCGCGTCGCTGATCGACCGCGCGAGCCGGTCGAGCTTCGTGACCACGAACGTGTCGCCGGCCCAGCATGCCTCGAGCGCCTTGCCGAGTGCGGGGCGGTTCCGGTTCGTGCCGGTGAGGCCGTGGTCGACGTAGATCCGATCCGACGTGACGCCGAGCACAGTCAAGGCGTCCCGCTGCGCGGTGACGTCCTGTTCGTCGGTCGAGACGCGGGCGTACCCGATTAGCTGTCCAGTCATGCAGCAAGTGTCTCAGGTGAGGCCCCCTCACCGGAACAGTTGCCGGACCACCTACCTGAGATGTGGATCACGCCGCTCCAAGGCGGTGATCTGTTGCCGATGGGTGTCGTCATCCGGTGACGAGGATGCTGGCAGCTGCTTCGATGACGTCATCGGTGATGGTCTCCAACTGGTTGATCTTGAGCACACGTTGGATCTGCGGGAAGAGCCGCTCGAGGAGGCGGAAGTTGCCGCGGGTGATGCGTTCGATGGCGGCGATGGCCTGGACATCCGTGAAATCTTCGGTGTTGAGTGTGTGGCCGAGGCGCTTCCAGTGGCGGTCGAGGACGAAGAGGAGCTCTTCCTGGCCGAGGGCACGGTAGCGGTGGGCGAAGCCGAGGCGGCTGTAGAGCTGCGGGTAGTGGCGGAAGCGCTGGTCGATGCCGGGCATGCCGATGAGGATGATCGCGAGGTGCTCGCGGTCGTGCCAATCGCGTAGGAGCTCGAGCGCGGTGGGCGTGAGCCGTTCCGCTTCGTCGATGATCAGCAGCTCGACCCACCGGCGCGCGTCGCCGCCGGTACCGATGATCTTTCCGATCGTGCGCTGGTGATCCTCGATCCTGATGCCGAGGTCGACCGTCCAGCGGTCGAGCTCTCGCATGAGGTCCTTCGGCCGGGGTAGAACGTCGGGCGTGTAGAACACGGCGCGCGAGCGGTTGGCGGCGGCGTCGAGCTTGGGGTCATCCGCGCCGCGCCGACCCCACTCGTGGACGTAGGGCTCAAGAGTGTCCCAGTGCGCGTATCGGCGGGCGGAGTTGGTCTTTCCGACGCCGGCGTCGCCGTGGCAGATCCCGATGGTCTGCTCCTTCCGGACGGCGTTCGCGAACTCGACGAACCGCCGGTGCTCTTTCGTGGTGATGAACGTGTCGGGCATCATCCGTCCTCTTCATAGGTGCGCAGCCGCGGCCGCCGCGGCGGCGGTGCTGTCGCGGGCAGCTCGGCGCGTGCGGCGGCGGTGGTGGGGATGCGGTCGTTGAGGTCCCGGCGCAGCTGCCGGCGTCGGGCACGGCGTGCGGTCTCGACCTCGCGCAGGCTCATCCGCAGATTCGGGTGCGCCTCGTCGACGGCGACGCAGATGAAGGTGTTGTGGTCGTAGACGCGGATCTCGGAGATGTCACGCGGGTCGTACCGGATGGTCACGGTCCGGCCGACGAACGGCGCGAGAGTAGGGGCGAGGTACCGCTGGCCCTGGAAGTGGATCCCGTCGCGCTGCACGGTGCGGCTCTTCGGGACAGTGAGCAGGAGCCCGTCGAGCTCCACGAGACTCTCCGGCATCCGAGGCAGCCACCCGTCGCCGATCCACGCCGCGCGGGGCGTGACGCCGAGCTCCTTGTGTGGGCGGTCGTTGTAGGTGGAGATGAACGACCCGATGGCGGCGTCGAGGCCGGCGAGGTCGAGCGCCGGGGTCGGATGCCGGTTCCCGGCGCTGAGGCGGCCGGGGAGGAGCGGGAGCAGTTCCGTGGTGATGGTGCCGAAGAACCGCTCGATCTTCCCGCGGCCCTGGGGGCGGCCGACGGTGGAGTGGATGATCCGGATCCGCAGCTCCGCGGCCGTGTGCTCGAGGTGCCGGCTGGTGAAGTCGGTGCCGTGGTCGACATGGAGGATGTCAGGGATCCCGCACATCGCCCAGCCCGGATCGGGTTTTCGCCAGATCGCTTGCCGCAGCGCCAGGGCGGTGTTCATCGCCGAAGGGGCGCCGGTGAAGACGGTGTACCCGCAGATGGCACGGGAGTAATCGTCCATGATGACCGTCAGCCAAGGCCGGTCGGGCTTCCCGCTAGTGCCGACGATGAGGACGTCGAGCTCGGTGTGGTCGGCCTGCCACGTCTGGTTCGGGCGCTCCGCCCGGCGCCGGTACACGAGCTCGTGCCGATCCCGATACGACGCCGGCCCCTCCAGAGCCAGCGTCACCAACGCGGGCTCGAGGGCCTGAACGATCTCCCGCACCGTGGAGTAGCTCGGGATCGAGTCTCCGCGCTGCAACGCATCCGCGGCGGCAAGCCGGTGCAGGGTCGCGATGCTCGGTCGGGGCCTGGTCAGCGCGAGCCGCTCGACGAACGCGACCGTCGCTGCAGCTGTTCGCCGCCGCCCCGCGTCGCCCCGCGCGTGGGGGTCGAGGGCGGCGATGCCGCCGGCGCGGTAGAGGTGGTGCCAGCGTTGCAGGGTGCGTGCGCTGACGCCGGTGGTGCGGGCGAGAACCGCGAGCGGGATCTCGTCTTCGACATGCAGCCGAAGAATCCGCCACCGTCCGAGCCCGTCCACGCCTTGACCTACATCGCGGCGCTCTCGCGCGCAGCGTTCGACTGGTGCCGGTACAACGTCGCCCGGCTCCACCCGACAAGCCGTGCCGCGTCTTCCGCGGTCCGGCCGCGGGCGCGCGCGTCGGTCGCGATCTGGAGCTTGTCGGCGATCACGGCCGGATCGGACAGGGGGCGACCGAAGCGGGTCCCGTTGTCGCGTGCGACGGCGATGCCGGCGTTGACGCGCTCGACGATGAGCTCGCGCTCGTACTCGGCCAGGCTCGCGAGCATGCCCAGCATCAGCCGGCCCGAGGTGGTCGCCGGGTCGATGCCGTCGGAGATGGATCGGATCTGCACACCGCGTTCGCGTAGGAGCTTGACGGTGCTGAGGACGTCGAGCATGGAGCGGCCCAGGCGGTCAATCCGCCAGACGACGATGGTGTCGCCGTCCTCGGCGTACTCGAGCAGCTTCTTCATCCCCGGCCGCTCGATCGCGGCCCGGCTGCCGGAGGTGACGTCGGCGAACACGTCCCGCTTCTGCACACCGTCCTTCACCAGCGCGTCGAGCTGGAGCTGCGCATCCTGACTCGTCGTGCTCACTCGCGTGTATCCCAGAAGCCTCACCCGAGCAGTCTGCCTCAGAAACGCCCACGGCGGGCTTCCCCGAGACACTTTGCGGTGAGATGACTTGACGAGACGTCGAGGCCCCAGTAACCAGGCTCGCTTGACGCGGCTCGGACGGGCACTCGGCGATGTCTTGGAAAGCTATTGGTTTTCGAGACGCAAGAAGACAGAGCTCTCCCTATGGCGGGAGGTGTGCTTTTTCGAGCTCCGCTGCCTAGGGCTTGCGGGACCAGGCCTTGGCGATCTTCCTGATTCGCTCAGCCGGCTCCTTGCTCTTGCCGAAGAGGACACGGCGCACGATCGGCGCGCCGATGATGATGGCCAGAAGCGGCGGCATCGCGGTGACAAGTGCGGTCAGGAAGTTCACCTCCTCCGGGGACTCGGGAAGCAGGTTCGTCATGACGAGCCTCTCCGCAGGGGACACGCGAGCGTGTCGGGGTGGCACCGCGCCGGGTGGCGCGGTGAGTTCGGGACGCACCCACGGCGAGGTCGCGGTGGGTGGGCAAGAGGAGAGCGCCACGGGCGCTCGAGCTGCTCAGCTGTCATGGCCGACGTCCGCCGCTGATGGTCGACCTGACCGAAAAGTTGTCGACGTGGTGCTCAGGGGCGCGTTCGGGCATGAAAAAAGCCAGCCCGTGGGCTGGCTAGTTCGGTGGGAGGGGTCCTATTCGTGCGGCCATAATCGGCTATACGGCGTGCCCACATCGTATGACGTCACTATGTCACAGTGCACAAGAGCGTTCGTGCCCTGTGTCTCTGTGTGGGCATTTCGTGGGCCACGCCGGAGACGAAGAAGGCCAGCGCGGGGCTGGCCTGGATGGTGGACATAGCTCTCCACCGACAAGTTCATCGTACGACTTTTCGACCGCGGCCGCGAGGACACACACAGGCGCGGTGCGCTCTTAACCGTTGGGGAGGAAGCCACCCTGCGGCAATGTACCGGCCCAGCTCCGACATCTTGAACCTAAGGGGTGAAGCCACGGATCCCGCGCGTTCACCACCCCGCTCACCTTTAAGTAGTGGGGGGACATCGTGCCCATGTCAACTGCGACGGGCGCCAGGGTTGTCCGAGCCTCATCATTCGATGAGGACTGTGTGGCTCCAGGGTCCGGCGAGCGGTCCGTACGTCTCACGGGCGATGCGTGCCCGGGTATCGAACTGTCGAAAGCCGGCGGCGCGTGGAGGGCCAAGCTGGCGGAGTTCTCGGGGACAGGCTCGCTTGGATCGCCCACATGTCCGCTGCTTCGGTGGTGCCAGACGCCCTTGGCTCCCTTGGAGGACTCATCGCCACCGCCAGAACCTACGCGGCGTCGCCTGCGCGAGGCTCTGGCGTCGCTACTGCTGCTCTTGCGCGGTGACGGCGCGTTCGACTTCTCCGAGGAGAGCGTCGGGTGAGGTCAGCTCGAGCTGGGTGTCGTTGAGGAAGATCGTCGGGGTGCCGGTGACGCCGAGGGCGATGCCGGCGTCGAAGTCCTGCTGCACGCGCGCCTTCGTTGCTGGGTCCGAGACGACCGCGTCATACGCGGCAAGGTCGAGCCCCAGCTCGTCGGCGAAGCTGCGGAACAAGCTGGCCTTGGACCCCTGCTGCTCGCCCCACTGGGTCTGGGTGTCAAACATGCGCTGGTACATGGCCTCGAACTGCCCCTGCTGGGCGGCGGCTTCAACGGCGACAGCGGCGTTCATCGAGTTCTTGTGCGCGGGAATCGGGAAGTACCGGGTGACGAACGTGACGCGGCCAGCGTACTCCTCGCGCAGCTGCTCGACGTAGGGGTGCACGGCGAGGCAGACCTCGCATTCGAAGTCGAGGAACTCCGTGAACACGACGGACCCTTCAGGCGCCGTATCGAGGCGGTGGCTGTTTTCGGCAACGACCGTCACCGTGTCCGCATCGATGGTCGAGTCCGGTTGCGCGCGGCTGATGACGAATGCCGAGGCGAGGACCGCGACGGCGAGGCCGGCGGCGAGGGACAGCTGGATCTTGGTGGTGCGCTTCATGGGTCTCCGGGGAGGGTGGTGCGGTGACAGTGGCGGTAGGGCGTCAGCAGCAGTCGCATGCCTCGACCTCGCGCTCACCGGTGAGCGCGGAGACGGGGGTCTTGCACGCGTCGCCGCGCCAGGCTTCCAGTCCCTCGCGGACGGCGAAGACCACGATGATGAGGCCTGCGACCGGGTCTGCCCACGTCCACCCGAAGACGAGGTTCAGGACGAGACCGAGGAGGACCGCGGCGGAGAGGTAGCTGCAGATCAGCGTCTGCTTAGAGTCCGCGATCGCGGACGCGGAGCCGAGCTCCGTACCGGTGCGCCGCTCGAGGAGGCTGAGGAACGGCATGATCGCCAGGCTCACCGCTGCGAGGATGATGCCCACGGGCGAGTGGTCGGGTTCCCGGATCCCGGTCAGCGCGAGGACCGCGTCGACGCTCACGTACGCGGCAAGCCCGAAGAAGGAGACCGCGATGACGCGGAGCGTGACGCGTTCACGCTTCTCTGGATCCGGGGCAGCGAACTGCCAGGCGACCGCGGCCGCGGAGAGCACTTCGACGATCGAGTCCAGCCCGAACCCGATGAGCGCGGTGGAAGACGCGACTGTGCCGGCCGTGATCGCGATGATCGCCTCGATGACGTTGTAGGTGATCGTCGCGGCGACGATCCACCGGATCCGGCGCTGGAGAAGCGTCCTGCGGGCGGGAGCGAGCACACCGGTTCGGATAGTGGTGGTGCTCATGCGGTTACCCCGCAGCACAGCGGAATGTCGCAGTCCTCATCTGCGCAGGGCACGCCGTCATCGACAGCCAGTACGACATCGACCAGCGCGGTCAGTGCCCGAGTGAGGTGTGCGTCCGCGATTTCGTACCGGGTAGATCGGCCCTCGGTCACGGCCACCACAATCCCGCAGCCACGAAGGCACGTCAGGTGGTTGGACACGTTGGAGCGCGTCAACTCGAGCTCCACAGCGAGCTTGCTCGGATAGCCCGGCCCCTCGAGCAGGTGCAGCAGAATTCGAGACCTAGTCGGATCGGCCATGGCCCGCCCCAGCCGGTTCATCACGTCCACGCGCGAAGCAAGAGTCAGCATCCACTGACCATACAGCACATAGTGACCTATCGGCAGGGAAGCCCGGATCGTGGCATCCCCCGTTGGGTCACCGAGTGGAACGCTACGGGGCCTGACCCCGATACTTCGCCCCGGTGATGCGCCATCGAGAGGTACCAGAACACCGCCGTCAAGCGGCAACAGTCATAACCTGAGACGCTAGATTCCGCGGCCAACGCTCGGCGCCGAAGTGGTCCGGAGAGGGATCCCCTGCTGAGACGCTTGAAGACAGAGCTCTCCTTAAGCGAAGAGGGTGCGCTTTTTCGAGTTCCGCGAGGCCTAGGGCTTGCGGTTCCAGAACTTGGTGGCCTTCCCAATGCGGTCCATCGTCTTGTCGCTCCTACGGAGCGCAGCGATGTAGACGAGCGGCGCGAAGACGAGAATCGCGACCGTCTTCGGCTGAGGCGCGAGCGTCGACACCAGGAAGTTCACCTCCTCCAGGATCTCGGGAAGCAGGATCGTCATGACGAGCCTCTCCGCAGGGGACACGCGAGCGTGTCGGGGTGACACCGCGCCGGACGGCGTGGTGAGTTTGGGACGCACGCACGGCGAGTTCGCGGTGAGTGCGTAAGAGGAGAGCGCCACAGGCGCTCGAGCTGCTCAGCCGTCATGTCGGCACTACGCCGCTGAGGATCGACTTAGCCGAAAAGGTGCCGGCGGGATGCTCGCGGGCGTGTTCGGGCATGAAAAAAGCCAGCCCGTGGGCTGGCTAGTTCGAGGTGAGAGTTTGTGTCCGTACGGCCCTAGTCGGCCACACGACGTACCCAAATCGTATGCAATCACTATGTCACGGTGCACAAGAGCGTCTGTGCCCTGTGTCTCGACAGCAGAACCCCGTGGGCGGCGCCGGAGACGAAGAAGGCCAGCGCGAGGCTGGCCTTGACGTGAGCAGGATGCGGACATGCGCATCCGCATGTGTCCTAAGCGTACCGCGATCCGGTTGAGACCGCGCGGGCGCGCAGAAGACATGCACTAGTAACTGTAGAGGAGGAAGCCACGTCGGAGAGACGCATGACAGCAAGCTCACACCTTGAACCTACGGGGTGACGCCACCGGGCCGACTCGTCGCCGCCTTGCTCATCTTCAAGTAGTGGGGAGACATCGTGGCGCTGTCAACTGCGACGTGCGCCGGGGTCGTGCCTGCCGCACGGGTCCGCCCTGTGGCCTAGACGACCTTGCGGATCCACTCCCAGGTCTCCTTGTCTAGCCACCCTTGCCGCGCCTTGCCGTCGATTTCGACACAGAAGATTTCGTCGTTGGCGTCGAGGATCGGCTGTAGCGCGTCAGAGACGCCCTGCGCCGTCAGATAGGGGCCTGAGACGATCCACGTGGACTTGAGGATGTTGGCCCAGGTGCCGTAGGACTTGATCTTCTCAATGAGCTTGTCGTATGTCTGGCCCGGCGAGTTGAGGTCGTACGAGATGAGGATGGCGGTCATGGGTCAGACGCTATTGGCGCTAGCTCTCCATGGCCGCCCCCAGGCCGGGGGCCGCAGACGCCGACACGCTGTGCGTGTCGGCCTCTTAAGGCGGCTAGCCGCGCTACCTTGGCGGCATGACAGAGAAGGGCACGCCCCGACGCCCCCGCGGCTCGGTTGAGAAGGGGGTGACTCCTCGGTGGACCATCGAGGAGTCGTCTCGTGACGCCGTAAACGCGATGGCGAAGGCGGCGGGCATCTCCTCGTCGTACTTCGTCGACCTCTCGATCACGCATCTGCGTGCGGAGTTCGAAGTCGACGGTGTCCCGTCTTGGCTGCGCACCGCGCTAAGCCGTGAGGAGCTGCCGATCGAGCCCACTTAACGAGCATGGCCCCCCGCTTTCGCGAGGGGCCGAAGCACTGCGCCTTAGACCCTGACTGTTTGGCGACGGAACAGGTCTACGGCGGATCGAGTAAAGAACCGGCTTCTCAGGGCCGGGCCTTCGTCGTGCCTCCAATGAGCACATCAAGGGAAGCGAGCCCATCATAACCACGTCCGTAGACCTCGCAACACCTCCGACACGCAAGACACGTGCGTATTTCCGCAGGTTGGCAAACGCCTCGAGCGAGCCGACGCTGCCCGGGTTGGAGCCGTCGAGCGCGCTCGACGCAGAGAACGCGCCGGCGTCGTGGTCGCTGCCGGTGCCGGCCGGTGCGTACGCCAAGGTGCCGGCGTGGACTTCGCCGGCCGCGTGGATGGCTGCTGTCCGTGCGGACGTGCTCTCGGCCGAGGGCCACGCTGCCCGCCGGCAGATCGACGTCA
>NZ_CP012575.1 GCF_001280205.1 Clavibacter capsici
GGAGGCGCGGTCGGGTGTCACCTGCCCGCGACGTCCGGTGAGCGATCCCTCGATGAGACGCAATCCTCATGCTCGGGCGTATCGCGCTCGGCGTCATCGCCGTATAGTTGTGTAGCACAGAAGTGGCACAGAGAGGTGTTTTGTGGCACAATAGTCATATGGGCATCGACTTCACGCGCAGCGCAGGCAAGCACCACATCCCCGGGCCCGACGCGCTGCATGCGATCAAGAACGCAGTGTGGAGCTCCACGAAGGTGAAGGTGAACGAGGGTGACCCGCGTAGCCAGCGGCGGGTGTTCGTTGGCCCGCAGCACGCGCAGACGGATCGGCTCATTGAAGTGCTCGTGGAGCTCAAGTCCGGCGGATTCGTGGTCTACCACGTGATGGAGCTTGGCTCGTACTACCGAAAGCTGATGGAGGAGGAGAAGTGACACTCTCGAAGAAGGACCAGGACCGCTACGACCGCATGGCGGCAATCGAGGAGGCGTCGACGGGTGCGCCGCTGCCCGGCGATAGCGCGCATGGCGCTGACGCGGCCGAGATCGGGGCGCAGCTGCTCCTCGACGCGCTCGGCAGCGAGGCGGCCGTCTCCAAGGCAATTGGCCGGCCGAAGCTGGGTGGCGCGGTGCCGGACGGCGAGCACTCGCCAACGATCCACGTCCGCCTCCCCCAGGACCGCAAGGACCGTCTAGAGCGTCTGCGAATCGTGCAGCGCCGCAAGTACGCAGCAGATCTGGTCCGGGACGCGATCGACGAGTATCTCGATCGACACAAGGACGACCTGCACCGCGTCGCGGGCTGAGAAACGCGCGCGCGGGCGGCCGTCTGAACAACCCCGGCCACGCCTGATGTCGAGTCGTGATCGAGCGGGCCGAGTCATGCATCGAGGCGCCGCGGCTTCGTTCCGCTGCGCTCCACGAACCCGCGCCCATGAACTGTGCGGGGCGCGCTCATGAGGCGGCGGGTGCTGTGGCATCGTGACCGCGAGCCCTCGCCTGGTCATGGCTACCGTGCTGACCCTGGCGAGCCGCGAAGGATGTGACGGGGTGCGGCCTGTGGTTCTTGTTCGGGTCCGACATGACGACTTCACCGCGGGCGATCTGGCATCGAAGAGAGTGAGGGCAGCAGGCATGCGAGCGTGGTTTGAGCAGGCGAAGGCGACGACCAACGGACGACGTGGGCTCGTGGTGTTGCTGAGCTACCTGATCGTGCTGCCTGTGACGCTTCTTGTGGCAGAGGTCGCGCTGCTCATCGGTGCGACAACGCTCGCGGGTGTCAGCGCTGTCATCACCTTCGGGCTAGGTCTCTTCACTGTCCCCGTGGCCGCGGTCGCGCAGGGCTATCGCCGCGCACCAGGCGCGCTGTCGTCGACCACGGGGGTGGTCTGGCATCTCACGTCGCAGCTCTGGGGCGTCGGGGACGGGGTTGTCCTCGAGCGGCGCCGGTGTCGTTTGCGGTCCTGCATGCAGCGCTCGGATCGGCCGGTCGCCCTTCCGCGTCGCGCGGTGTTCGTCTTCACGGCAGATCCGGCGGATGCGCATGTGCGCGGGAACGTGACCCGGAGCCGGGCCCGCTACCTCTACCGACTGGACATCAGCGAGGCGCACGGGCAGGTCTTTCAGCGCGGCATCGCGGTCGCTATCGCGGGCGATCTCCACGCCACCGTCTCGGCACGCCGAACCCTCACCGCGACCGACGTACCGACGCTCTAACCAGCAGGCCGCGTGGTGAGGCTGGTCCTCACCACGTCGGCGGAGTGCGGTACCTCCGCGGGTCGTCGATCGGCCGAGTCGTGTCCTCCACGGGAGCAACGACCTCGCCGGGGAGTCGGCAGGCGAGCTTCACGAACAGCTGCCCGGACTGCTCGTTGGGTGCCTCCACCGTCCACGTCCGGCCGGGGTAGAGCTCGATGAGCGCGCGCACCATCGCGTCGGCCCAGCCATCGCGGCGCCGCGCGGCCTGGACGACGATGTTCGTCACGAGCCCCTGATCGGTGTCGAGGAAGACCTTGAAGCGCATCTCGGTGTCCCTCGTCTCCGCGCGCCGAAACCAGCCGTTCGGACGTGACCGGTGGCGGGGCACCGGATGCAGGAAGGCAACGAGCGTGGGACCGTACTGGGCCTGTTCTGTGAATCGGAACCGACGTCCATCGACCGTCACGTCACGGTGCGAACGCGCCACCTTAGGCCTCGGAGGGGGCGTAATCCTCGCGCCGCTCGTCCTCGTCCTGGACGGCGGCTGCTGAGCTGCCGATGGCGCTCGGGGCGGACGAGGGAGTGGCTCGGGTGGCCTTCTTGACCTCCCGCGTGGTGATGCCGAGGCGCGCCGCGACTTCGGCCGGGCTGGCACCAGCATCGATCATGCGTGCGATGACCTGCTCGGCGTCGTCGCGTGCCTTCCGTGTCTGCTGCTCCGCCCGCTCCCGGAGCTTCGCGATCTCGCGCTCGGTCTCTTCGTTCGTTGCCTCCACGGAGTCGATGGCCACGAAGTAGTCGGCCGCGAGCTGTTCGAGCTTGTCTTGCAGCTCACGGAACTGTGCCGCCATCTCTCGTGCTCGACGCCGTGCGTCGGTCTGCTTCGCGGACTTGCGGAGTTCGGCCATGTGGGTCCCCCTTGCTCGATGACCGGACCAGTATGCACGGCCCGCCCCCGCGCGTCCCACGGGGCACCACAAGGCGGCGGGGCCTCGACTCCGGGGGAGTGAGCGAGGCCGGCTCGGCTGTTGCTTCTCGACACGCTGACGGGCGCGCTCCTCGTTCCTCGTCGCCCACCCGTGCGGTCTCAAAGCACAGCCGCATGAGCGTTGCTCATGGCCGATCTTCTCTCCCTTCGTCCAACGGTGAGCACGCTCGTTCCTCGCCTGCTCACCGCAGTCCTCCGGTCATTAGTTCGTCACACCTCAGGCATTACGAATGAATGAGGTAAGCTCGACCCATGTTTCAGATGCGAGCGCTGACTCTCTCCGGGTTCGCCCAGGGGTGTCCTACGCCGCTCGCAGATGAAAGTGAGGGCACTTGGATCGGTGGATCCCCGACCGGCGTTGACCCGTCCAGGCCGGTTTCCCCGTCGCAGTTTCGCGACATCGCGGCTCGCGCGACTGATCCCGTCACCGCGTCGCCGGCGCTCCTGGAGCTTACGTTCGACGTCCCTCGATCGGTGTCCGTCGTCTGGGCCACGGAGTCGGAGGAGATCCGTGTACTGCTGACGGAGACAGTTCTCCGCGCCGTCGACGACACGTTGCAGATGCTCGACTCGGCGTGGGTGTTCGCTCGCCGTGGTGCCGGCGGTGTTGCACAGATCGACGTGGCCTCCCCCATCGCGGGGTGCGCGTTTCTGCACTACTTCGACCGTCAGGGGAAGCCGGCCCTGCATGTCCACGTCGACGTCATCAACGCGGTACTCGGATCGGATGGGCAGGTCTCGGGCATGGATGTGACCACCTTCCGATCCGCGGACGAGCTGGCCCACGAGAGGTACGCGTCGTCCCTCATGTCCGGGCTGCGTGAGCTCGTCGGCGTCGCATCCGAGATCTCCTACGGCGACGACCGCCGCACGCACTTCGAGGTTGCCGGTGTCGACCCGGCGCTGATCTGGGATCTGCCCCGGGTGCCCCTGACTCCCCAGGATCCACGCTCATGAGCACGGTCTCCGCTACGCGCGCGATGCCGACTCCGCGAGTGCACCCGGCGACGTTCCGCATGATGACGATGCACGTCCTCTCCGCCGGGGATGGGTACACCTACTACACGAGCGAGGTCGCGACCGGCGACGCGAAGCGCGATCGGGATCGTGAGCTCGGCGACTACTACACCGTCGACGGGAACCCTCCCGGACGGTGGATGGGTCGGGGCGCCGACCTCATGGGTGTCTCGGGGACGGTCCACCGAGGAGCAGATGAAGGCCCTCTACGGCGAAGGGCTGCACCCCGGACGCGGACCGCATCATCGCGGATGCTCTCGCCGAGGGGGTGTCCGCGAAGGAGGCGCAGCAGCGCGCCAAGCTCGGCCGCTCCTATTACGCCTACCGCGCCGGACCCGCGACGTTGCAGGGGCGGATCCAGGCTGGCTACGACACGTTTCAGCGCCTCAACGGCCACGAGGCGGATGCCGAGGAACGCCGCCTCATCCGCGCCCGCGAGGGGGCTCAGGCGTTCCGCGACGCGAAGGGACGGGAGCCGGCCGACAAGGAGGAGCTCGGCAAGTTCATCACCGCCGCCACCCGGCCCGACCAGGCCGCGGTCGCCGGGTTCGACCTCGTCTGCTCCCCCTCGAAGAGCGTCTCCGTGCTCTGGGCACTCGGCGACACCGAGACCCGGAAGGCGATCGAGGCCGCGCAGGAGCAGGCCGTGCGTGACACGATCGGCTACCTCGAGCGCGAGGCCATCGCGACCCGCGCCGGTACCAACGGGGTCGCGCAGATCGAAGTCGAGGGCGGCATCGCGGCGACCGTGTTCCGCCACTATGACTCCCGGAACGGTGACCCGCAGCTTCACGACCACGTGGTGGTCGCGAACAAGGTCAAGGGCGTCGACGGCAAGTGGCGCACCATCGACTCGAAGCTCCTGCACCGCATGAACGTGCCGGCGTCCGAGTTTTACAACGCCGCCGTCATGTCAGAGGTCAGCCGTCGACTCGGCGTCACGACGACCGCCCGGGTCCCCTCCCCCGGCAAGCGGCCCGTGATGGAGATCGCGGGCGTCGACCCGGACCTGATCGACACGTTCTCCTCCCGCTCCGCCTCCATCCGCGCGGCGACCGCCCGGCTCACGGAGGAGTACCAGCGCGACCACGGCCGCGCGCCGGACGCGAAGGCCCTCATCGCGATCGCGCAGCAGGCGACGTTGGAGACGCGGCCGCAGAAGGACCACGTCCGCTCCCCGCAGGCCATCCACGAGGCCGCCGTCGCGCGCGTCGGCGCCGACCGCGCCGCCGGCCTCGTCGACGTCGCGCGCGCCCTTGCGCCCGCAGGGCAGGCCGTGACGGCCGTCGACGTCGACGTCGACGAGGTCACGGCGCTGGTGCTCCGCACGGTGGAGGAGCATCACGCGGTGTGGGGCGCGCACGTCATCGAGGCCGAAGCGCGCCGGCACCTAGCCGCGCGGATCCCGGATCAGAGCGTCGCGGAGCCGCTCGTGCAGCAGGTCACCCGCGCTGCCCTGGGCGAATCGGTGACGCTCACTCCCCCGTCCCCACACGGCGCGTTCACGCCGCTCACGCGGTCGGACGGTTCGAGCATCTACGAGCACAAGGGCAAGACCCTGTTCACGTCGATGCGGATCCTCGACGCCGAGGACCAGCTCCTCGACGCCGCCCGAACCCGCACCGTCTCCCCCATCAGCCGAGACACGTTCGAGCGCACAGCCGCACAGCACTCCGGCCCGCTCGACGCCGGCCAACGGGATCTCGCGCGCGAGTTCGCGACCTCGGACCGGGAGCTCGTGGTCGGCATCGGTCCCGCCGGCGCCGGCAAGACGACCGCGCTGCGCCTGGCCGCGACCGCGCTCGAGGACGGCGGCCGCCGCATGATCGGCCTCGCTCCCTCCGCCCCTGCCGCGTCCGTGATCGCCGAAGCGGTAGGCATCGAGGCGACCACCATCCACGGGTTCCTGACCGCCCACGCGCAGGCGGAGCTGCCCGCGAAGTACGAGATCCGCGCCGGCGACGTCCTGGTCGTCGACGAGGCAGGCATGGCCGGTACCCAGCGCCTCGCCGCTCTGCACACCATCGCCCGCGAGTACGGCGCGCACGTGCGCCTCATCGGCGACGACCGCCAGCTTTCCGCCGTCGAGGCCGGTGGGGCGCTGCGCCTCATCGACCGCGAGGTGGGGTCCGTGCGCCTCGAGCACGTCCACCGCTTCCAGGACGCCGACGAGGCCGAGGCGTCTCTGCACCTGCGCGACCCGTTGCGCCCCGGCGACCCGTTCACCTGGTACCAGGCGAACGATCGGGTCATCGGCGGTGACGTTGACCGCATGACCGACGCCGTGTTCGCCGGCTGGCAGACCGACACCGACGCAGGTCTCCGCTCGCTCATGCTCGCTCCCACCGGTGCCACCGTCACCGAGCTCAACGCCCGCGCCCAGGCCCACCGCATCGCCGCCGGCACCGTCACCGGCACCCGCTCGGTCGACCTCCGCGACGGCCTGTCCGCGCACGTCGGCGACGTCATCGCCACCCGCCGCAACGAGTCGCTCTTGCGGATCCAGAACGGCCGCGACCGGGTTAAGAACGGCGACCTGTGGCAGGTCACCCGCATCGGCGCCGACGGATCCCTCGACGTCGTCCACCGCGACCACGCCGCGCCCGTCACGCTGCCCGCCGGGTACGTGCGCGAGCACGTCGAGCTCGGCTACGCCCGCACCATCAGTCGCTCCCAGGGCCTCACCGCCGACACCAGCCACGTTCTGGGCGATGAGAGCATGACCCGCGAGACCGCGTACACCGGCCTCACCCGCGGCAAGCAGTCCAACCGCCTCTACCTCGACGTCGCCGACGGCGCCGCCGTCGACGACGCGCTCGAGCAGATCGCCGCCCGCTCCGACGCGATGCTCTCCGCGCACGAGACCATCCGCGCCGAACAGGACCGCGTCGATGACCTGGTCACCCTCATCGACCAGCACGCCGACGTCGTCGAGCGCGCCGGCGAGATCCGCTACGGCCGGATCGCCGAGGTCGCGCTCGGCACGGACCTGGCCACCACCTTGCAGTCGCAGGAGAGCTGGGGCGCCGTCGCGGCCGCGCTGCGGCACGCCGAGGACTACGGGTTCAGCCCCGTCGAGACCCTCCGCGTCGCGTACGAGCAGCGCGAGCTCGGGACCGCGGACGATGTGCCGGCGGTGCTGTCCTGGCGCATCGAGCGCGCCCTCGAGAAGATCGACGCCCCCAGGCGCTCCGTCATGGACCTGCCCGACGTCGACGGTGTCGCCGCGTGGATCGCCGACGCCCGACTGCAGGACAACGACCTGGTGCCCGAGGACTGGCGCGAGCACCTGCAGGAGCGCCACCACTACATCGGCGTCCGACTCAAGGAGCGCGGCGCGACCCTCGCTGCCGAGCGGCCCGCGTGGACCGACGCGCTCGGCGCCGTCCCGTCACACCCGAAGCGGATGGTCGCCTGGCACCAGCTCGCCGCCGAGGTTGACGTACTCCGCGCGAAGTACCGCGTCGACCCCACCGAGCCGGTCGCGATTCCTACGACGTTGCGCGGGAACGAGATCGCCGACCGCCTGCAGCAGCGCGTCACGGCCATGCACAAGGCGTTCCCGCTCCTCAGCGCCGAACCGATCGCCCTCGACACCCGCCAGCGGTACGCGGCGCACTTCACGAACCGCGTCGATGCCGTCCGCGCCACCCTCGGCTGGCCCGTTGTCCTGTCGGCAGTCGCGGCCTCGGCCGCGGCCACAGAGCCCGCCGCAGAGGCCATTCCGCCGACACCCGTCGTCGAGACCGCACCCGCGGCCATGCCCGGCACCGAGACCACCCCCATGGCCGCTGTGTCACCCACCACCGGGCAGGAAGGAATCCCCATGAGCGACCCCCTCGATGAGGCACTCGAGCACGTCGGCCGGCACGTGAGCCGTGTCGGGCAGACCGTCACCTCGGAGGTGACTCGGCAGATCCAGCGCGCCGCCGACGAGCGGCGCCGCGAGCAGCAGGAGGCCCAGCGCAAGGCGGAGCGCGATCGCGAGTACGCGGTCCGCGAGGCGCAACGCAGGGCCGATCGTGAGCGGGAGAAGGCGGAGCAGGTCGCCGAGCGCGAGCAGGAGCGCGCCGACCGGCTCGCCGCCCGTTACGGCCGCCCCGAAGCTGAGCAGCAGGAGGCTGCCGGCGTCGCGGATGGCGCCGCCCCAGGTGCGGCGGCGGCCAGCAGCACCGAGACGGAGGCCGACACAGCAGCGCTCACGTCCGAAGAGCGCGATGCGACGGTGGCAGAGGCGGGGACGGAGGTGCCCGACTCCGACGCGCAGAGCGAGAACGCCGCGTACACGGGTCGTGAGCTCGAGGAGCGCGAGATGCTGCGTGCAGCCGGCATCGACCCGGACGAACGGTCCAGCGGCACCTCATCCACCACATCGTGGGCAGACCAGCCGTCGATGCCGGAGATCTCGCGCGGCGACGACGGCATGGAGCGCTGACCCGGGCACACCGAAGGCCGGGCGTTCCCGCTGGGCCTTGTCTTCTACGTGCTCGGATCAGATCACGGCGACGTCGTCCGCTGGCATCTCGAGCACGATCGAGAGCTGCTCGCCCTTGTTGTCGGCGAGGTGCCCCGCGGCGTTGCAGGCCCGGAAGGGGCCGTATGTCTTGTCGAAGATGATGCGGGCGTGGTGGTCCCAGTGCTGCACCCACCATGCCGACTGCGCGAGCCGGTCGTCCTGCATGCGCTTCGTCGCCTCGAGGTAGCCCTTCCAGGAGACGTAGAACCGCTCGACGACCTCGGGGTGCTTCCACCACTCGGGGCACCACGCCGGCTTCTGCTTCACCGGGACTCCAAATGCCTCGACACGGCCGAGCTGCAGCGCGACCCAGTCGAGGAAGAGCTTCCGGTCGTCCGGCCTCGGCTTCTTCGGTGGCGCCGCCGTCGCTCCGCGCTCGTCGACGACCTCGCCTGTACCGGGGTCGGTGGGCGGCATGCCCTCGTCCTCGGGTGGTGGGGGCGCGTCGCGATCGGTCGGCAGCGGACGCCCATCACCCCAGCTGGGAGGCGGGACGTCGGGCCAGCTGCTCGCGTCAAACGGCGTCGACATGCGCGGCCCTCTCCGTGACCGCCTCGGATCCGGCCGCCGCCTTCTTCGGCTTCACGATCTTGCCGTCGACCACTTCCTGCCCGGCGACCATGGCGCAGAGCACCTCGTCCTCGAACCAGGGCCGGATGCGGACGAGGACCGGTCCGACGTCAGAGGCGTCGAACACCGCTCGCCACTTCGGCAGGTGAGCCAGCACGTCCGCCGGGAGGATCTGCTTCGACTTCGACGTCCGCGACCTCGTCGAGCCGTTCCGGCCGGAGGAGGTGCTCGTCGACCACTCGTCGTAGGTGCCGATGCTCTCGCTGAACCGCTTGAGGAACGGCGACTGCGTGGACTCGCCGCCGCCGTAGACGCGGATCGACGACGCGCTCCACAGCGTGTCCGCGCCCTCGTTGCCGAAGGTGCGGACTATCTGCCCCCAGGACTGGAAGTACATGCTGAGGCTCAGCCCCATCGAGCCGTAGAACGAGACGAGATCCGGCAACTCGGGCCAGCGGACTATGTTCGCGACCTCGTCCAGCTCGAACACGACGGGGACGGTGATGCGGCCGCCGTCCGCGGATGCCGCCCTCTCGCCGGCGCGGGCGATCGATCGCACGAGCGCAGCGACGAACGCACCACCCGATCCCGCGCCATTGCGCGAGATCAGCACCGCCGTGTCGCCGCTGCGCACGAACGCCTCCGCGTCGAACCGGCGTACGCCCGGGGCGTGGCTCCACAAAAGCAGCATGTCGTTGGCCAGGGCGGACGCCATCCGCTGCGCGGTCGCGTAGACGCTGCCGCGGGTCTTGTCCGGCTGGCCCTGCAACCCGAGCAGTGCTGCCTCCGGCCCCGGGTGCCCGTGCTTCTGCATGATCGCGCGGAGCTCGGCGTGCTCCTGCTGCGTGATCCACGCGTAGACCTTGATGAGCCCGACGCCCTCGAGTTTCGCAGCGAGGAGCGCGTACGCGAACAGGTCCAGGCCCTGGGAATCGAACTGCGCGTCCCTCTTGCTGTCCGCGTCCTTCGTGCTGGCCTCGAAGATCGCCGCGATCTCCTGGGCGCTGATGAGGTCGGTCACGTCGTCCAACGGGTCGTAGACGAAGTCCGGGCGCGCGTCCCGCCGGTAGACCTGCATGGGGTCGTAGATCCACTGCTGGCCCCGGCGCTGCCGGCCCGCGAGTACCTCCTTCACCCCGTCGACCTTGTTCGAGGTCATCACCGCCGGCCCGGGTGCTTCCAGCATGTGGCGCACGACGGCGCCGGTGGTCTTACCTCGGCCCGGGCCGAAGATGAAGATCGCGATGTCGCGCCAGCCCTGCCATACCCACGTCGAGCCGGCCCCGACTAGCGTGCCGATCCTCTGCCCGGGCAGCAGACCCTCAGCGCGAGGGTGCAGCTCCTCCCGCGTGGAATTCAGCCGTGCCGCGTACAGCACCGGCGTGAGCCTGTTGCCGGCTCGGAGGTGACGCTGCATCCGATCCACGGGATGCGTTCCGTACCGCCTGGTCACGGAGAAGACGGCACCCGCGAGAGCGAGCGCCGATGCGGCGATGAGGAGCGCGGGTGCCCACCACGACCAGGGGATCTGGCCGAACGGAGTGGCCAGCGTGTCCAGGGCGGTCGTGCTCATCTGGTTGTCCTCTTCCTCGTCGTGTGTGCGATCTGCTGATGTCGCGCAGGGCTAGCCGAGCCCGTCGACGGGGCGCCAGACCTGTCCGTTCGGCTGGCCCCAGACCTTCTGGACCTTGACGACGTCGCCGACCTTCGGGGCCGCGATCATGACGTCGCCGCCCAGGCTGATGCCGACGTGCCAGGCGCCGTCGCCGCCCCAGAAGATGAGATCGCCGGGCTGCGCCTCGGACAGCGGATGCATCTGGCCCCGCGCAACGCCGTTGCGCCACTGGGTGGTCGCCGAATGTCCGCCGTCGATGTCGATCCCGATGCCGGCGTAGGCCACCTTGGTCAGGCCGGAGCAATCCCAGCTGTCGGGGCCGGCACCGCCGAGCCGGTACGGCTTGCCGAGCTGCTGCTTCGCGAATGCAATGACCTGCGCGACCTGCTCGGCATGCGGACCCGTCGGCGGGTGTTCCCCCGTAGCCAGCTCACCGCTCGCGAGGCCTCTTCCACGCGAGCAGGCGAGGCCCTGGTCCGTGCTCGAGACATGCGCGACGTCGGCTCCCGAGAGGCCGTCCATCAGCTCGGTTGCCTCCGGCAGGTGCGTTGCGTAGCGGTCGGGGAACGCCGACCGCTCGACCGCCTGCGCCGCCTCGCCCGGTGCCTTCGCCTCCCAGCCGGGGACGGCCGTGAGGCGGTCGTAGAAGAGCCCGATGGCGTACTGCGGATCCGTGATTTGATCGTGCGTCCCCCACCTCTGCGACGGCCGCATCTGGAAGAGGCCGGCGGAGTCGCGATCCCCGCCGTCGAGATCCCGGAGACCCGACTCGGTCATCGCCGCGATCAGGGCGATCTGCTGGGCGTGCCGGTCGAGACCGCGCTGCCTGCCGATCGAGAGGATCGACGCCGCGTTCTGGAGCTGCTCGCCCGAGTACGCGCCGATGCGGTCAGGGAGCTGGCCCGTCTGCACGGCGACGGCCGGCCCGATGGCGGCACAGGCGGAAGCCGAGGCTCTGTCGTTCCCTCCGTCGATGACGATGGTGAAGACGACTACGACGAGCGCCGCGAGGCCGATGACCGGCGCGGCGACCACCATGGCGATCGCACCGCCCTTGCTCACGGCGCGCCGCCGGCCGGGTCGATGTACGAGACCTTCCACGGCGCGGCCGGCCTGTCCCGGTGCAGCGTGACGGTCACCGGTCCGCCGACCGCGGCGTCGAACTGCCATGCCGCATCCGTCGCTGTCTGCTGATCGCCGACTGGTCCGCCGGCGTCCATCACGCCCGCGCACGGCACGTTCGCCGGATCCGTCGCCGCATAGAGCACGCGGGCGTCGGCCGTGAGGTCCGGGTCGAGCGCGCGCTGCCACGTCCCGGAGTCGACGTCGGGTCTGCAGAAGGCGGTCGCGGCCGCGAACGCCAGCGCGCGATCCTCTGGTTCGGGTGTCGCCGTGGACGTCGCGTCAGCGGCGAACACGCCCGTGTCTTCGGACCCTGAGCCCGGCACCGAACGCGCCACCAGCATCACGGCGACTAGCAGACTGCTAGCGCCCGTCACCCCCAGAGCGATGACGATGGCTCTCCTCGACATGGGACCTACCGGTACCCGTCGACGATGGCGGCCGCGATACGCATCCACGCCAGGCGCGTGGCCGGCGACACCCGCCCCGGCACGATCTGCACTCCCCCGGCCGCGGCCCTGTCCCGCGGGACCTGGATGAGCTGTGCCGACGACACCTCGAGGAACCGCGCGATCGCTCCGCGGTCGACCTCATCCGGCACGTCCGCCATGTCGGTGACGACGACGATGGCGCCGTCGGCGAGGGGCGCATAGCCGTGCTCGCGCAACCACTCGATGGCCCGGGCAGCGCGGTCGGCCGCCGAGACCGCCCAGTCGGTCACGATCACGACGTTGGAGACGCTGCGGAGGATGCCCGCCATCGCCGGGTGCGAGACGCCCGTGCCGCAGTCGGTGAGCACCACGTTGTAGTAGCGCGCCACCAGTGCCTGGACCCGGGCGTGGTCGTCGGCGGTGAGCGCGTCGGACACCTCGGGATCCTGCTCCCCTGCGATGACGTGCAGCCGGTTCGCGTGGTGCATGTACCGGGAGAGGTCGGTGAGCGAGCCGATCGTCTCGGCCTCCCGGACGACGTCGGTCACGGTCGGTGCGGTCTCCACGTCGTAGGCCGCTTCGCCGACGACACGCTCGGCGAGATCGCCGGAATCCGGGTTCATGTCGACCGCACACGGCGGGTCGCCGCGGTGCTCGGCGAGCATCATCCCGACACCGCCGGTCGTCGACGTCTTCCCGACGCCGCCCTTCAACGAGAGGATCGCGGTGGAGTGGCTACCGGTCAGCTTCCGGCTGATCCGCCGCGCGAGCTCATCCGTCTCCCGCTCGAGCGCGGACTGGCCGAGGTTCACCACTCCCCCTGTGGCCGCGTACACGGCGGCGCGGAGCCCGGTCCGCGGTCGCGGCTTCGCCGGCTTCACGAAGCGCACGTCCGCGCGGCGGAGTGAGGCGCCCGGGGCTATCGTCGCCGCAGCCGGTCCGGCAGCATGGACGGTGCCGTCCGTGTCGACGGAGAACCAGCCCTCCTTGCCGGAGACCGTGTCGATGCTGTGCACGCGGATCGGGCGGCCCTTCTGCTGCGCGTTCCGGGTCAGCCACTCGATGGCGTCGGCGTAGGAGCCGGCGCCAGAGAAGGGGACGTCGCCAAGCCGGAGGACGTCGCCGGTCGCGATCAGGTCGAGCTCATCGCAGGGAATCGTGGTCATTCGGGCCTCCTAGTGCCGGTACCGGTCGTCGGTGACGTGGAGCCGCTGCTGCACGTCGGTCTGGAGCATCTGGACGGTGATCCCGGCCCGCTCGGGGAGCTTCAACATCACGCGCCCGGCCCCAGGCGGGGCCCCCTTCGTTCCCTTGCCCCTGCGTGGGGACCGCCACGACGGCGCGGCGTTGAAGCTCGCAACTCGGTCGATCTCCTTGGCGGTGAGCCGGCGCGTGCCGCTGAGCGACTCCAGGTCGTCGCGAGTCAGGGCCATGAGCAGCAGGAGCCCGGAGCGCTCGATGAGCCCGCGCGCCTTCTCCCGGTCGGCGGGGTTCGAGAGCGAGAGGAGGTCCTTCGGGGAGTGGGTGACCTTGAGGTCGGCCTCGCCTTTGCTCCGGTTCGTGCGGGACGCCGCGTCGGCACGGTCGACGATGTCCTCGCAGGAGCGCAGCGGGTACCAGAACTCGTCCTTCAACGACGTGTATCCGCTCCAGGTCACGGTCGGCTCGTAGAGGTCGCCGGCACGGGCGGCCTCCTCGGCCAGACGTTGCTCGTGCTGCGCGATCTCCCAGTGCGCGTCGATCGCGTCGCTGCCGAGCGACCAGGTGGAGAGCATCGCCGCCGACAGCAGCCGCGTGTTCGACGGGTCGATGCTCGACGTGTCGAAGCAGAAGCCACCCGGGTTGCCGGGGTCGAACTCGACGGAGTCCCGGCCGCTGAGCATCTGGCCCATCTCCCCCGCGAGCATGGCCCGCAGCGTCTCACCGAGGCGTGCGAACCGGGCGTGGAAGTCCGCTGCATCACGGCGGCCTGTCACGTGGAGCATGCGCTCGGAGACGACGTCGAAGACCGTCACGAGGTCCTGCGTCACCGGACGGGGCTCCCGCTCGCGGAGCGTGTCGACGATCGCCTCGAGCGCGGCGTCCTCGATGTCGTCGAGCGGCGCTCCGCGGCTGACCCGCGCGTTGAGCTGCACGAGCGCGACCGCCTTGTCGCGCGCCAGCTGCGACAGCTCGGCGCCGACGCGGCCGCCTATGCGCGAGGCCGCGGCCCCGAGCGGTCCGGGCGAGACAATGTTGAGCTTGTCGCGCCCGGATCCGGGTCCGATCGAGAAGACCTTCCCGCCGGCGGCGCGGATCATCGGCACGTGCTCGCCCTTGATCGGGTCGTAGACGGCCGGCGTCAGCCCCCGGCCCATCTGCCCGAGGAGGATCGTCTGGGCGGTGCTCGACTTGCCCACCCCGTTGATGCCGAGGAGGAACGCCGACGGCGACGAGATCACGTCCGCCCGGTAGAGCGCCTCATGGTCCGTGCACACGGCCGTGCCGGTGTCGACGCAGCGGCCGAGCGGAGCGCCGTCCGTCGGACGGCCGGTGCCGACGCCGAACGGGTAGATCCCGCACACCTGCACAGAGGTCGAGAACCACATCGGCGGCTGTGGCACGCGCGACCAGAGGCCTCCCCCACGACCATGGAACCCCATGGGCGTGCGCTGCAGGACCGTCGATCCGGCCATCAGTTGCCGCCCTCGGCCAGCCGCTGCACGGACGTCTCGTACTGCCAGGGGAGCAGCCCCAGCGGCAGCGTCGAGTGGAAGGCGGCTGCGGTGTCGGTCTCGACGAAGCGCCACGCCAGCCCGGTCCCCTCGAGCAGGCCCTTGAGCTTCTGCAGCGCGTCGCGCTGGGCCCGAGGCGTGGGCTCGAAGGTCACCGTCACCTCCATGGCGAAGCGGGTCATGGACGCGCCCGACACCAGGTCGGTCTCGGTCTTGTCGGCCAGCTGCACCTTGTACGTGTCGAACATGGAGGCCCGGGCCCTGGCCGTCGCGGCCACTCCCGTGCTCCGACGCAGCTCGGCCGCGCGCCGGAGTGACTCCCCCGGCGTCAGCGGACGGTAGAAGACCGCGACCCGCTTGCGCAGAAACTTGTCCTGGGGCAGGAACAGCGCGGCCATACTGTCCTCGGTGATGTGGGCCTGTGGAGGCGCGAGCATCATCACCGTGACCGAGGCCACACCGTCGTGGCGACAGACCCGGCGGGCGGTGTCGTCGAACTCATCGGGACCGGCATCGGTGACGCGGAGCCGGAAGGGGCGCCCGGCGAGCTCGTCGAGCGCGATCTCCAGCTCCCGATCGGGCCGGTAGGCGATGCGCACCGAACGCGCCAGCTCCTCGCTGGTGGTGACGGCCAGGCGCCCGGCGCCGGCGTCGGCGAGTCGGGCCCGGTGCTCCGGCAGCCGGGCCGCCACCTCAGCGGCCGCGTCCTCCAACGTGTCGCCCAGCTCCTTCTGCGACCAGGCGAGTGTCGCGAACACCTCGACGGACGAGCACCGCGCCGGCAGCCGGCGGGCACCCTCGAGGAGCGCCTTCCGGGCGAGCTCCGGAGCCGTCGGCGACACCTCGGCCGCGATCTTCTCGACGAGCGGCGCCGACGAGGTGAGGGCGGAGTCCACGACGATGACGGCGCCCTGCATGGCCGAGTCCTTCGAGAGCGACGCGATCCAACCACCCAGAGCGGAGACGTGGGCGTCGACCGTCTCCTGCGGCAGCATCGTCGTCCCGTCGGGGTGGCACACGATCGTCGCGGTGAGCGTCGGCTCTGACGAGGAACGGCGGTGGTGCAGCAGGACGAACGGCGCACCCTCGCCGTCCTCGCCCTCGATCTCCTCGAGCTCGGCCAGCGGACCCGGGAGCGCGAAGAGCGCGTCAGTCGGCAAGGAGGAGAAGGCGCCCGTCCGGTGGACAGTGCTTCCGGCGGCCCGCCTCGATCGGTGCGCCAGCCGGTCGGCCCAGCGTGCGGCGATGGTGCGTCCGCTGTTGAATGGCCCCCATCTCAGGACGAAGAGGAGCTCCCACAGGAGGACGAGTCCGAGCGCGCTCAGTCCGAACGCCCACATGTCGAGGCCGATGGAGATCACGAGCACCAGGACCGATGTGAGCAGGGCGCCCCAACCGCCGACCATGGTCAGGCCGCCGACAGTGGCCTTCGTGGTCGGGAGCCAGTTGCCGAACTTGACGCGCTCTGTCGCATGCGCCCGATCAGTCACCGATCATCCCCTCCGCCGTGGTGTCCGCTGCCTGGGTGCTGTCGGCCGTGTGCTGCGCCGCGGTCCATTCCGCTCGGGATCCCGGAGACGTACCGCCCGGGGCGGCGTATCCCGTCGCACGGAACGATCCGGACAGGGCCGTGGATGACCCGACGGCAGCGGTGTCGCCACCAGGCGCACCCTCTCCTGCGCCGTCGACCGCGCTCGGGCTGCCGACGGTGGCCGTCGTCGCAGCCGAGGGACCCTCCGCGCCGGCCGCCGTGCCGGCGCCGGACGTCCCGGTCGTGGTGGTGCCCGCGGCCGCACCCGTGCCGGCGATGGCGGACCCGCCGCCGGTCGCCACGGCTGCGCCGATGGCCACTCCTGCGGAGACCGCCGCCGTGATGCCCTCGACGGCCATGGCCCCACCGGACGTACGCCCGACGGCTTCGACGGCGGGGACGACGAGCCGCATCAGGGCCGGGAGCGTGAGCACGGCGAGGCCGATCAGCGTCAGTCCGGTCAGGACGCCGCCGGGCCCGTCGTCGCCGTTCTTGAGTCGCCACGCGTAGGCGTAGATCGCCGCGGCGATCGGGCTGTAGATGAGGAAGGCGATGAGCCAGGAGGTCACCTTCTCGAAGGCCTGATGCCCGCGCTGGAAGAGCGACGCGGCAGCGGCCGACGGCCAGAACGCCGCGAGCAGCGGCAGCGTCGCATCTCGCGCGATCATGATGATCCACTGGCACCCCACGGCGAGGATGCCGACCAGCCCGAAGATGAGCGCCAGCGCCGGGAACTGCGTGGCGAAAGTCGACACGATCTCGGCGCCGTTCGCGCTCGTGCCCGAGACGCGGAGGATGTACTGCGAGTACGCGTCGGAGGCCCAGGCGAGGACCTTGAGCGCACCGGCTCCGGCGGCCGTCACGGCCAGGACGCGAGCGGCGCCGCTCGCGGCGTCCTTGATGGGTTCGCTGCGGACCATGAGCATCGTCCGGATCCCCGCGACGATCAGCCCGAGGGTGAACAGTGCCACATCCACGGGGAGGTTGCTCTCCCGGAACCACTGGCTGGCGGCGCCCTGGATGTCGACGATGAAGGAGTTCGCCGTCCACGACGTGAGGAAGTCCTTCGTGACGGAGTCGAAGCCCTGGTACATCTGCGCCGCCGT
Organism: Clavibacter capsici; assembly: GCF_001280205.1. Taxonomy (NCBI): domain Bacteria; kingdom Bacillati; phylum Actinomycetota; class Actinomycetes; order Micrococcales; family Microbacteriaceae; genus Clavibacter; species Clavibacter capsici. The sequence goes on from NZ_CP012575.1 coordinate 17,305, forward strand.
GTCCTCGAACGCGCCGGTGGCGACGCTGCGCGCGGCCGAATTCGCGGCACCGCAGGGTGCGACGAGCGCGCAGACGGCATTGCCCACCGCGTCGAGCGGGTGGGCGATCACGCGTCGCCGCCCAACCAGGGGATGAAGTCCCCCCTGCCGGGTGTCGTGCTGCCACCCGCGGACAGGTTGCCGTCGTCCAGCACCCGGAGCTTCCAGTCGCCATCGACCCAGATCATCGTCGCGGGGATGCCGGCGTACCCGGTCGGCGAGCTCGGGAACGTGTATACGAGCGTGATCTGCGCCTGATCCGGTGAGAACGCGTCGACGATGAACCCGGCCGCCGTCATGCCGTTCGTCAGCATCGACTGCGGGTCCGACCGCCTGGCGGTCTCGGAGATCGCGGTCTGCTTCCCTGGCCCGTCCGCGATGTAGAAGGCCAACGAGTCGCCGATCGGGTGGCGCGCGTCGAACTGGCTGTACACAGCGGTCACCGCGGCCAGAGCGGCCCCGACGCGCGAGTGCGCGAAGCAGGCGTCGAACCCGTCGAGCTCCTTCGTCGGACCGACGGTCGGCGAGACCGGCCACGAGAGCCCGTCAATGCCGGGCTGGTACCGCAGATCCGACGGGATGCTCGGTCGGGACGACGTCTCCCCTGTAGGCGCGGAGCACGATGGGGTGTCGCTCACCAGAGGGGTGGGCGTCGCCTCGACAGGCTCGTCGCGATGCGAGGCGTCGGGACCTGCTGGCGACGCTCCCTCGGGCGCGACGACGCCCAGCACCGTCACGGTCACGACGACGAGGAGCGCAGCACCGAGCACGCCGACCGCGCCCCACTTCGCCTGCTTAGAGTGCCAGGCGCGGGAGGCGTGCCCCCGCTCGTCCGGGGTGCGCACGTTCACGTCGGGATCGGCGTGCATGCGCCCGAGTAGTGCCCGACGAAGACCGCGGCGATCCCCGATGCCGCCGTGACGAGGATCGAGCCGAGCATCCACCGCGAGAGCTTGCCCATCATCTGGCCGCCGTCGTGGTGCTGGTGCTGGAACAAGAGGCCCACGCCGAGCATCACGAGGGAGACGACCCCGGCGAAGCCCGCGCCGATCATCAGCCAGAGCCTCATGGTGTCCATGCCGTCCTGCGCCTGGCTCGGCATGCAGTACGCCTGCGCCACGACGACGCCTGCCCTGTCGAGAGCCAGGACGAACCGAGGCGAGCGTGCGACCGCTCCGGACACGACCGCGTCCCACATCACAGGACGCCTTCCCCGGCGGCCGTCGCCGCCTCGAGCGCTCGACCGACCCGAGCCGTCACGCGCCGGACGCGGTCGGCGAGGGCCGGCGAGACGTCCGCCGCTCCACGGAGTGCCGGCACCCACGGCGCGACGACCACGTGGGTCGCCCCGGCCACCACCCGCTGCTCGCGACGCGCCTCCGCGATCGGCCGACCGGGAGCATCGGCGACGACGAGGACCGCGCCTACCCGGCTTCGGCCGAGATCCCGGATCGCGTGCTTGGCCTGCGTGAGGCCAGCCGGCACCGAGCGGCAGACGAGCAGCACCCGGTCCTCAGGATCCACAGCGGCGTCTCGCGTCGCTTCGCGGACTCCGAGGAGTCGCGCCCATGACGTGGTCCCCGCTCCCGGGTGGCAGCCGAGCGCGATGACCGGCGGTCCTGCCTCGGCGCGAGCGGATGGGGCGATGTCGCCGGGACCGGCCCAGAGCGAGGCGTCAGCGCCGTCAGCGACCGACCCTCCGCCCGGCCCCACGGCCACGCGGGTCACGCGGTCACCGTCGACGACGGTCACGCGGTAGAGCGCCGGCGATCCTGCCGCCCGGCCGGCCGCGTCCAGGACGACCCGGCGCACGTCGTCGCCCGTCGGGACGACGAGGGGCCTGCCGTCGACAGCCCACACGGGCCCGCTTGCATGGATCACCTCGACCGGTGCCGAGATCCCGGATCGGAACCGCTTCACCTCGTCATCTGCTTCCTGGGGCGGGCTGGGGGCGAACCCTCCGGTGTGTGTGCGCGCGGCGCTCATCGGGCTCCATCTCTCTCGTGGTCGGGGCGCGGGGTGGTCGACGGGCACTGGGAACAGGACCTAGATGGCACGGCCGTGCTGCGTCATCCAGCCGTCTGCCTCCTCAGGTCTGTCAGGCTGGCGACAGCACCCGGATCGACTGGTTGCACATATTAGGCAAGAAGCGCTCTGCGTAAACAAGAGTGTGCACTACTTCGCCGTCGCGCCTCATGAAGGGACTCCGGGTGTCCGTGTCCGCCTCTGCGTTCAAGCGCTGGGCGGCCGAGAGCACCCTCCCCTCGGCGACGTCGCCGCTAGCGCAGGTGATCGGCATCGGCCGGATGACGTTGCAGCGGCAGCTGGTGAGTGGCCGTGTCCGCGAGGAGACGGTCATCGCTGCTGCGCGTGCCGGGGGCATGAGCCCGGTGACGGCGCTGTCGGCGTTCGAGGAGTACGAGGGTCTCGAGCGAGGCATGAAGCCTCCGTCGCCCGCGGAGGTGCTTTCGCAGGTCACCCTGGATGACGCGTCGGTGGCTCTGCTGCGGCGCCGCGGCGGTCGCGCTGCGGCTCTCCTGGGCGATGGCGGCTCGTGGGAGGATCCGCCGCAGCCGAATGGACTGAAGGCCTGGATCGACGCCGTCGACCCCGGAGGCATCCGGCTGCAGCTGGCCGAGCGCCTCGGCATGTCCCCTCAGCAGCTGTCGCGCGAGATCACCGGGAACGGCATGAGACCCCGCCACCTCATCGAGGCGGCCCGACTTGCTCACACCTCGCTCACCAGCGGTTTGGCCGTGGCGGGCGTCGTTACCCTTCAGGAGGCGGGGTGGTCCGCTGATGCGCGTGACCAGGTGGTCAGCCGCCTCTCGGAGGTCGAGCTGATCGAGCTGGTCCAGGCGCGGCTCGCCACCGCGCATCGGGCCGCGCGTCGCCGTGCGTACGATGACGCCGCCGCCCGACGCATCGAAGAGAACCTGGGATAGAACATGCTAATGACGTACCTCGCCGCTGTCGTGCTCGTGGCGTTGGCGCTCACCCGTCTGCCCTCGGTCATCCGCGGACAGAACGTCCTCATCGCGTCCTCGGCCATCGCCGTGGCCATCGCGTTCACCCTGATCACGCCGCCGGTCTACGTCGCCCTCGACGCCCTCGCCCCGTTCCCGAACTTCGTGGACCTCGTCGCCAAGCTCGCGCTCTTCCTCGGTCTCCTGCTCGCCGGCACGCAGGTCGCCCGCGCATGGGAGGCGCCCGCTACGCAGCGGTGGGTGTCCGGGCTTCCCGGGCTGCTGATCTTCGTTGCTGTCTTCGTGCTCGAGGTGGTCCTCTTCGCCTTCGCCCCTCAGGGTGCACACGCACCGGATCTCTCGGATGAGCTCGGTGATCTGACCAGTCGGGCCTACTCCACGGTCGCGACGGCCTACCCGGCGTACATCGCGGCCCTGCTCCTCCCCCACCTCCGTGCAGGCTTGTCCTCGACGAATGGGGCGGCGCGCGCGACCTCCTCGTTCCTGTTCGTCGGATTCGGCCTCGCCATCGTGCGGTTCGGCTTCGGGCTCGTGACGCTCGTCCTGCCGCCTACCTACTTCGTGGGCCAGGCGGTCAGCGGCGTCGCGGCGGTCTTCGTCGCCCTGGGGCTGGCGACGGCGTTCTTCGCCCGTATCCAGAGGAAGCGCCGGGCCGCTCAGTCCGTGAGCTAGTCCGCACGTAGTCGTTCCGTCTCTAGAGAGCGCCGGTGAGCGCCATCGACAGGGTCTTCAGCATCCCGTTGACGCGCTTCTGCTGCACGACGTAGCGCCGCGGCTTGCGGTCCGGCTCCGATCGCGGCGGGTCAAGCATCACCACCCCGAGCTCTTCGAGCAGATCGAGGTTCTTCGCCACCATCGAGCTCGACAGGTTCATCTCGCGCGCCAGGTCCGGACGCGTCTTCGGCCCGTGCGCCAGCAGGTGCCGGATGAGGCCCACGCGCACCCGGCTGCCGAGGGCGTCGATGCTCATGCCGACTTCGGTGGGCAGAGGCGGGTCGACGCGTTTGGGCACCTCGCGAGTGTGGCCGGGTCGTGCGTCCGGGGCATCTACTGGTATATAAAGTACCAATAGAACAGGAGGGGCCATGCGGGTTCGGATGCACGGAACGATCGTCGACGGGCCCATGCTCGCGGACACGGACGGCGGGGAGCTCGCGGCGACGTTCACGTACGCCGACACCGCCGGCTGCGCCTTAGTGCCACTCCCCCAGGCGTGCTGCGAGGTGGTGTGCCGCGGATCCCTCGCCGTCTCCGTCCTGCTCGACCTCCGCGCGGGCGCCGACGTCCGCATCGACGGCGAGCTCCGGCTGCACCGGCCGCCGCGCACCGGGGAGGATGAAGATCTCGTGCTAGCCACGGTCGTCGCCCGCAGCGTCTCGTCGCAGATGCTGCGTGTCGCGCGACTCGGATCGGACACGCCGCCGAAGTGACCTGTTTCTGAATCAGGCCGCCACTACTGTCCGAGACATGGCTGCACAGCGACACCACGGAGGACGACCCGCGAAGGGCGACCGTCAGGCGCTCCTCTCCCGGGTCCCCGCGCCCCTCGGCGAGGCCGTCAAGGCCCAAGCCGACATGCGCGGCATGAGCGTCAGCGACTACATCGCTGCCCTGCTCGCCCAGAACCTCGGCATGGCCGAGCTCGTCGCCAACCCTCCCGCAGTCATCCCCACACGACAGGAGCTGCCCATCGCGGACGTGGCCTAAAACGAAGGAGCCCGCCGCTTCCGCGACGGGCTCCTGCACGTGTTGTAGCTCTCACCCTCACTGCTTGCCGGCGCCGAGGTTCGAGCTAATCCAGATCAACCAGCCTTTACAGGAGGTCTCTCTATGTCCGCGAGCATAACCCAGGAACACCGGCTTGTCGCCGAACACGCCACGGAATATGTCTACGGATCCGGCGACACGTCCACCCGCCTCCGACTTAGTGGACCCCTTAATCGCCAGGCTTGCGCCATGACGAGCATCCACGCCGGCACCCGACGCAACCGTCGACCCACCGGCGAGATCGCCGTCCCCCGCAAGATCCGACTGGCTCCCGAGACCGAGGCCGCCTTCCAGGCCGCCGCCGAGGCGTCCGGGAACCTCTCGATGTCGCTCTACCTCGAGCGCCTCGCAGCACAGCTGCGCACCGACTTGGGAGCACTGCCCGTGCTCTCCCCTACGACCGCTTCCGAGGAGGCCGACACGACGACGACTTAACGAATAAGAGCCCGTCGCTACCAACGACGGGCTCTTGAAGATTCGTAGCTCCGACCCAACCACGGCTACCAACCACGGGTCCGAGCTCCAGCACACCTACCGGCTACCAACCGGGGCTTTGCCATACCTCCAGAGGAGATGTCGCCATAGTAGCTTCATCGCGCCCGCCAGCGCCAGAACCACGACCTGAGAAGACCATCGGCGTGTCGCCGTCTGTCGACTCTGCGTGGGAGCTGACGCGCCGCCTGAGTCCACGCGACCAGGTGCGCGCGATGATCCGCGACGCCTACGGCCGCCTCGACAGCAACAGCTACCCGCGTCTCCACCCGCTCGGTCCGGACGCGCCCACAACGCCGTGGGCGATCCGTCTCGCGGACGCCGGCGGCCGGTACCGGCTCCTCTGCTTCGACTTCGATGGCAAGGACAGCACCGGCGTCGTCCCCGAGCTCATGGAGCAGGCCCAGGACCAGGCCGCCGTGCTCTCGCGCACGCTCGACGAGCTCTCGATCCCGCACGTCCTCTGCCGCTCCTCCGGCGCCGGCGGCCGCCACGTCTGGGTCGCCGTCGACGGCGGTGCCGAGGCCGCTCAGGTCGGGGCCCTCGCCACGGCCGCGCGCGCCAACTTCTCCACCCTCGACCACGGCATGCTCCGCAACCCGGCGGAGGGCGCCGCCCGTCCCCCGCTCTCGCCTCACCGCGACGGCACCAGCTCCCGCGTCCTCGCCGGCGACGTCGCAGCGCTCCTGGCCCCGTCGACCACGTCGGCCGACCTCGACGCGCTCACCGCGCTTCTCACCGACCGCATGCCGATGCGTGGCGCCGAGAGCGCCCCGTCCGGCCCCGTCGACGTCCGCCATCAGGCGCACCGCAAGCTCAGCCGCGCCGGCACCGCCCACATGGCAACCATCGGCGGCGGCGGTAATCCGTCATGGACGGGCTTCATGTGCCTGCTGTCGGCTGCGAACGCCGCTTGGACCTTCACCGATGTCGAGCACGCCGCACGCACCGCGCCGGGCATGGAGCACTACCGCACCAAGAACACCGGCCGAGGCGTCCGCAAGAAGCGCAGCTCCGCCGAAGCACGCGAGCGCCTCGAGCGGCAGTGGGCCAAGGCCCAGCAGTACGCCGCCGTCCAGCGGCCGCTCCCCCGCCGCGAGCCCCAGGACCTCAGCGAGCTGCAGGCGATCGTCGCCGACGTCGACGCCATCCTCACGTCCTTCCGCGTCACCCCCGGCCGGTGGGGACGCTCCGAGGCCGACGCCTCCCGGCGCTCGATCCTCACCGCGCTCACCTACCTCACGCTCCAGACCGGCAAGCGCACCGTGGCGGCCTCGATCCGGGATCTCGCCCTCATGGCCGGCCTCGGCCGCAGCACCGCGCAGCGGGCCCTCCAGTCCCTCCAGGAGGCCGGATTCGTCGCCCGCGTCACCGCGGCCGACGCCGGCAACGCCGCCGAGTGGCAGGTGACTTGGCGACTTTCCACAGCACACGGTGCAGTTGGGTCACAACCACTCAATAACCCCCGCCCCCCGGCCGAACTCTTCGCCCATCGCGCCGAGCTCGTCGCTCTCCTCGAGCACGAACTCACCGACCAGCGACACGACCTGTTCACCCGCCCCGGCCTCGGACACCTCGCCGGCAAGCTCTACGCCACGCTCGGCCAGCACACCGCCCTCACCGTCGACGGCGCCGCCCGGATCCTCGGCGTTAGCACTCGCCACACCGCGACGATTCTCAGCCGACTCCGCCAGCACCGCCTCATCAAGACCCACAGAGACGGATGGGCCCGAGCCGCACGCGACCTCCGCGACGCCGCCGCACGCGCCATCGACGTCGCCGGCATCCTGCTCGACCGTGCACACCGGTACGGGGCGGAGCGAGAGGTCTGGGCCTGGTGGAACGCCGAGCTCACGACCATGCACACAACCCCCCGAGCCCGGCCCCGACGCCCAACTGTGTCGAGCCGGCCCCTCTTCGCGGCGCCGACCGCGGGCGAGCGCGTCTGGCCCCGCTACCCGCGAACGGCCACCCGTGGAGACCACCGTGCAGCTCGAGCGCTCGTCCTCGACGGCGCCCTCAACCCCGAAGCCCGCTGGCAGTACCTCGGCGAAGCCGCTTAGGAGTCTACTAAATATCAATTCGCCTGTGAATTTAACGGAGACCAGTCTGACGAGATGGCTAAAGTAACTATGCCGATAAATGTAACTATGTAAATAGTTGTCACTGTAAATGGATGGAACAAGAAGTCCCCAATGGCTTTCGCCACCGATGTTGCCCGCTTCATGAACGTCGAGCCGGTTGCGCGGTCAAGTGACGTTTCCAATCTGCTCAGTAATTTTCGGAACCAGTTTTTATCAGTGGGGACCCGTTCTTCACCGGATTCACTAGTGATGTCCCTTAGCGCGTACTTAACGCCAAGTGCGTCGAACGCGAGGCTTGAGAACGTTGCAAATGCTGAGTAGTGAATGGCCCAGTTGGGGTAGAACCCAGTTGCGAACGGCGTCCGGGTGTCGATCCACGGAATTACGACGCTGATGACGAGGGCGTAGGTGGACAAGCCAACCCACCGTCCCGTAGCGCCTCCGGCCATAGCCAGCGCAAGTGCTGCAAACGGTGACGCCTGGGCGATCAGGCCGGCGTCGTTGGTCGCAAGACCGCGAATCATAAAGCTCACGGCCGCCGCTATTACGAGGAGTATGTACCATTCCATAGTGCCGAAGTCAGACAACTTTGTCATGCCCGGGGGTTTAGTCATGCCGCGATGTTACTGAAGCGGTAGGGGTGCACGGCGTCGTTCGATGCCCCCTTTTCGGGTCGCCCACGGGCGCGGGGTCGTCCGTGCCCCGGTGAGGCCGGCGAGTGAGGCCGTGCCGGCCCCGGGAGCCGCTACGCCGCTCTGACCACCTGTTTTTTCGTCTGTGCGGCCGGTCATCGTAGTTCGTTCCGTGCCTGCGTGCCCAACAAGTCGTGCGCGGTCGCAAGCTCCCTTATTTCGCGCGACTTCTCGTGCACTCCGGCATTACCGCTCTCCATCGATTCTTTTGCCGGCCAGGAAAATAATCTATTGAAGGGAAGAGGAGACCCATGCGCATCGTCGAGAAGACCACCATCGCCAGCGGGGTCATCGAACACATCGACGCGAACACCCTCATCATCGAGGCGAACGTGCGACGCATCACGGTGCTGACGGTCGAGTCCATCCAGAGCATTAAGGCCAGCGGCGTCATCACGCCGGTACTCGCGCGACTTGATGAGCGTGGAAACATGTTCCTGCACGCCGGGCAGCGTCGTCTCCTCGGAGCGCGTGAGGCGTGCGTGCCCACGATTCCGGTCTACGTCATCGACGCGGACGAGACCACTGCCGACCGCATCGTGCAGCAGATGGTCGAGAACGACCAGCGTGAGGTCCTGACCCACGGCCGACCGTGCGGCCGCCTCCCAGCAGCTCGCATTCGGGGGGCTGCCCGTGACGAGGATCGCCCGGCGCACCGGCACCAAGGCCGCGGAGATGAAGTGCAGCATCAAGGTCGCGGAGAACCCTGGGGCCAAGGCCGCGGTCGAGGAGCACGACCTCACGCTGGACGAGGCGGCCGTCCTGATCGAGTTCGATGACTAGGAGGCTCGGAATGCGCTGATGCCGGTGGCCACGCCAGCCGTCTCAGGGTAGTGAACTGGGCCATGCCAGCCCGGGAGGCGTGAAGTGTCCCTCGGGCGGCTGTCAGGTGGCGACCCGCGGGCCCGCACTCCCCCGGCACCGGAAGGCGTCGGCGAGCTCAGGGACGTCGGCTCCTGGATCGGATGTCGGGCACGATCAGGGCGATCCTGCAGGCGAAGTAGACGGCAGTGAACACGAACAGCGGCGTACCGCTCTTAGTCGGTCCGATCCGCATCCAAGACGCCGTCGATGAGGGCCCATAGGCCGATCAGGAGGAACGTCACGCTCCCCCGATCACCATCCCTGGCTGTGCGCCGCTCTCTGTCGTCGCATTCGTCCCCCTAGCGGTCCGGGTGTGTGTTGATCAGAGCGGGGATCTTAATGTCGCCCTCTCCGCTGGCAGCAGCTCGAGTGCCTCGCGGGGCTCGATGCTCGACACAGGACGGGCGGGCTGCGGTCGTGGTAACCGACCATGCGCAGATGGCGCGGAGCCCGTTCGTTTCCGGGAGCCTCACACGTCTCGTGCTTGTATAGAAATTGTAGTATGCATGCGCTAGCGCTAGGCATGCGCTAGCACTATGCATGTAGTAGTCGGGCAAGGTGGCAGGGCTGCGGCGTGCTGGCGGGGGCCTCCTAGAACTTGCAGATTGCTTTCGAATTACTATCGCTGTGCTAGCCCTCGCCCCATCAGCCTGGTGTGGATGGTGTCTAAGTGGTGCGACCACGACCGGCGCTGTCCAAGCAGTCACCGCGACTGGCACGTGTCTACGGCGACGCCATGCGGTCGCCCACGCTGCTAGCGGAGTGCACGCATATCGCTAGGCCTAGATGCCTCGCTTGCAGAGCGCAAGTCCTCGCCGCAGGGCGCTGTCCGCCCGGGCCACATCGGACTCGCGCGCACGCACGGCGGATGAATCATGCTTGGCCATCCCCCACCCCCTACGGATTGTCAGCTGATCCGGGTCTCCTGGTGGGGCGGACGCTTCATGCGGAGCCGTGCCTGCGTCGTGCTAGCACTTGCATAGCGAAACTATATAGCAAGCGCTGTGGTAGCTGATGGACGTCCTCGCTGCCGTGCACTACTAATATGTGACTGCTAGCTAGCAGCTAGCAGCTAGCAGCTAGCGCTATGCAAGGGCTACAGATGGGAGTGCGCCGAGATGATCCTTCTGGTCGGCAGTCAAAAAGGCGGAGCAGGCAAGTCGACGATCGCGACCAATCTCGCCGCCGAGTACGCGCGGCAGGGGAGCGATGTGGTCCTCGTCGATGCTGACGTCCAACGGTCATCTGCACGCTGGCACGCGGATCGCGAAGCTGCGGCGCTGACGCCAGCCATCGCGTGCATCGAGAAGCTGGGCAACATCAGCGGCACACTCACTGACTTGGACAGCCGGTACGGCGTCGTCATCGTCGATGTCGCTGGGAAGGACAGCAAGGAGATGCGCACGGGGATGGTCGTCGCGCACAAGATGATCGTCACCGTCCGTCCGTCACAGTTCGACCTCGACACCTTGCCCCACATGAGCGAGCTCGTCGAGCAGGCTCGTGACCTGAACCCAGGGCTGGACGTCCGCAGCCTTCTGACCCAGGTGCCCACCAATCCCGGTGTCTCCGAGCGGGCGGACTCCGAGGACTACCTCTCCGACTACCCCGAGCTCCGACCCCTGCAGACCGTCGTCTTCGAGCGCAAGGCGTACCGGGATGTGATCGGGGAGGGGCGCGGTGTCGTCGAGTGGAGCAACCCGAAGGCACGAGCTGAGATCCAGGAACTGGCAGCGGAGGTGACGGTGTAATGGCCATCAAGAAGAGGACGCAGCAGGAACGCGACCGTGAGGCGCGCATCGAAGCCTTCGGGGCGGCGGCGGACGCGCACGGCGGCGAGCCGGCGCCCGTGCCGGCGTCGGTGCCCGTCGCTCCGCCGGCAGCGGCGGCGGGGGATCGTCAGCCCACGCCGAGTGCGGGGGAGGCGAGGACGTGGCCCAAGAACGCTCTCATCCGATATCCGAACGACGAGCTCCCGAAGCTCCTCGCGGAAGTCGCTGCTCTCGAAGAGCGCACGCACCATGCGACGAGCCTCCGTGCGCTCCGTCGAGGGCTCGAGGTCCTACGCGAGGAGCACCTCAAGCGCTGATACTCGCTAGTACCAATATGCAAGCAGTGCGCTAGCTGACTGATACTGGTCTGCTATTGCTGGGTAAGCATGGGTCGCCACTGGCTTCCGGTAGCGGCGGCCGACCCGGCGCTTGGGCACAGGCTCTGGCGGTGCGCCGGGGGAGCGGGGCCCATGAAGCTGTCGCCATCTGGGTAACCCGCAAGCGACCCTCATCGCGAGGTGCGACTCTCGAACGTGTGCTTCGGCGGTCACTCGCTCCGCCGCACGAGAGATCGACTGCGTCGAGAGGCCGAATCGGGCTCTACGGCGTGGCAGCGACATCTGATGGTCAGGGACCTGTCCTCGCCTGGCCGGAGCGGATATCCCGAGATATCCCTATGTCTGTCATGCTCTGACAGACATGGTGAGATGACGGGAGATTCGCGTGGACAGCACCACCAACCCCTACGCTCCTGGGGCTGGCGCACGGCCGCCCGCACTCGTCGGGCGCGACGCAGAGCTCGAGACCTGGCAGGTCTCGGTGGCACGGGCCGCAGCGGGACGGGCCCCGCGTTCACTCGTCTTGTACGGACTCCGCGGCGTGGGCAAGACCGTCCTCCTCGGTGAGATGTCCGGCGAGGCCGAGAATGCCGGATGGGTCGTCGCTCAGATCGAAGCCGCCGCCGGAACGTCCATGCGCGGCGCTCTCTCCGCTGCCCTCCAGAGCCACGTCGCCCGGATCGCCCGACGAAACCGAAAGCGACCCTTCCTCCGCGCGCTGAAGACCGCCCTCTCGTTCTCCGCACGCGTGGAGACCGACGGCGCGACCACCTTCGGGCTCACGCTCGACGGCATCGAGGCGGAACTCGCCGACTCCGGGAACATCGAACTCGACCTCACCACGGTCGTCGACGGCATCCTCCATGCCGTCCGCGACGACGGGCTCGGCCTCGCCATCCTCATCGACGAAGCCCAGGACCTCACTCCCGACGAGCTCGTGGCGATATGCACCGTCGCCCACCGCGCATCGCAACGACAGGCCCCTGTCCTCTTCGTGCTCGCCGGGCTGCCCAGCCTCCCCACACGCCTCGCCGAAGCGAAGTCCTACTCGGAGCGCCTCTTCCAGTACCGGCACATCCGCGAGCTGGAGCCCGAAGCCGCCGCGGCCGCCCTCACCGTGCCCGCCGGCGACGAGGGTGTCACGTGGACCGACGGCGCCATCGACCTCGTCGTGACGCTCACCGGCGGCTACCCCTACTTCCTCCAGGAGTACGGCTCCGAAGCGTGGCTCGAAGCCGCGTCATCGCCAATCGCCCGCGACGACGCCCAGAACGGCGCCGGGCTCGCCCTCCGACACCTCGACGACGGCTTCTACCGCACCCGCTGGGATCGGGCCACGCCGCTCGAGAAGGAGTACCTCCGCGCCATGGCTGCCGACGGGGACACGGGATCCAAGACCGCTGACGTGGCACGTCGCCTCGACCGCACCACCCAGCGGCTCAGCAAGATCCGCCAGAACCTCACTGACAAGGGCATCATCTACGCCCCCGAACACGGACGCATCGCGTTCACCGTGCCCTGGATGGCTGCCTTCATCGAGCGCCAGCCGGCTTGACAGTCGCGGGCGCATGGAGCGGGGGAGGGGGCACCGGAGAGACGAGCGCCCTCTCGGAGTCGAGGCGTCATCGAGGGGAACATCGCCCGTCGCGTACCGAGCAGCCCGATGAGCTGCCGGACTAGCTGACCCCACGGCTGCCCGGCGACTCGCCATGGGTGGTGACGGCATGCGCCTCGGCCTGTCGCGCTGCGAAAGCGACCAGTCGGTCGCTGTTCTGCATCATCCACGCCACCGCCGAGTTCAACGAGTGCTCACGCCGTAGCCAGATCCGCGCCCCGTCGGCATTCCGGGCGTCGGCGTAGATCTCGAACGTGAAGGGGTCACCCAGCTCGGTCCGGTGACGGAGCACGTACCCGAGGACCGGCTGGTCCTCGACCTGCACCCTCCAGTAGCCGGCCTCGAGATGCGCGCACGGGTGCTCTCCGATGCTCCCGATGAGCCGGTCGATGCGGTCGACGGTGCTCTTCACCTTGCTCATCGCTGGTCTCCTTCGTCGATCGAGTCGATGTAGGAGCATCCGGCCACGCTCGTGCACGAGCGTAGGAGCCCGCACCGACAGACCGTGCCGCAAGCCCAGGAGTCTGCCCTCGACCGTCGAGGAACCGGTCGCGGGGGGCGCTACTGGGTCCTTCATCTCGACGGCCCGATCGGGTCGACCACTCGAGGACCGATCGCCTCGGGGGGTCGAAGCACGGTGTGGTCGCCATCCGACCGGGTAACCCGGATCGCGACACGGCTGACCCTAGGTCAGGCGAGACGGCCGTCCTGACCCCTGGACTTCTGTCCGGCTCGTCGCTATTCTCCCAGCGACTTCTCGCGGAGACGAGGCGCACATCGTCTCCACATCCGAAGACGGAGAGTCAGAGGTCCCAGTCATCGAATGAAACGGCGAAGTGGTCGTCGAACGTCTCCGGGATGACGTGAGCATGCTGCTCGTGCGTGTCGAAGGGCGTGTCGAGGTCGCCGTCGTCGCGATCATTCGAGGCCGCTCGACCCGTCTCGAAGGAGACGGGGACCGCGGAAGTGATGAGGATCTCCACGGCTCGGTTGCCGTAGACCGTGACCGTGACCGCGACCAGGCCGGCTCCGGCGCGAGCCGCTCCGATGGTCGCGTCCGTGACGGCTACGGTGTCCTGGCCCCGAGCGAGCGTGTACGACTGGTCGCCGACGTGCATGGTGGTGCGCATTATGGTGGCTCCTTCTTCGGGATGGTGAGAGCGCTGCGGCGCCCGGGAATTCCTGTGCGCGTGCTCGTGGGGGAGGGGCGGTGAGGGAGCAAGGCGCTCGGCGCGGTGATCGAGTGCGATCGCGGTCGGCTCACCTCCTGTGGTTCCGGTACGAGGTGCAGGCCCGACGGGGTGCTAGCGATGAGCGCGAGCTCGTCCACCCATGCCCTGTTGATCGTGGGTCGGCGGCTCCCGTCGAACCGGAAGGCGATCTGACAGGTCGGATGCAGCCACACCGTGATCCGCCCGCCCCCCCGTCGATACGGGTTCCGTCCAGGAGAACGCGAAGCTGTCCCGGCTGCGCAGCTTGCTGATGATCACGACCTGCAGATGCGCGACCGTGCGGTCGTCGATGGGAAGCCGGATGGGCTCGCCATCACCAGCAGCGCACCCCGGGCTGACCGAGACGTCCGACGCTCCGTCGAGGACGAGCTCGCCTGGGCGCCCGACGTCGACGACGCCGGCATCGGCGTCGCCGTCGCCGTCGTCGACGGGACCGTCACCCTTTCCGGGCAGGTCGAGGACCTCGGTCACCGGCAGGCAGCCCGACGCGCGGCATTCCGCACCGCCGGCGTGACAACCCTGGTCGACGACCTCGTGATCCACCCCTCCATGTACGCCTGGACCAGCACCGAGACCGACATCGCCAAGAAGGTCAAGACCGCGCTCGAGTGGAGTTCCGAGGTCCCGATCTCCGTGCATGCGACCGTCGACGGGCAGCGTGACCCTCACGGGTGCCGTCGAGTGGCAGTACGAACGAGCAGCCGCGCGCTGCGCGATCGCCGGCCTCACCGGAGTCTCCGCCGTCGTCAACGACATCACGCTCAACCAGCGTCTCGCGAGCACACAGACAGCAGGGCACATCCGTGCAGCGCTGATCCGCAACGCCACCATCGACGCCGCTCACGTCCACGTGACCACCGCGGGCACGACCGTCACCCTCGCTGGGAGGGTCCGCTCCCACGCCGAGCGTCAGCAGGCGGAATCCACGGCGTGGGCGTCGCCCCACGTCGAGCGGGTGCTCAACGACATCGTGGTCGGGCGCTGACCGGTCACGCTCACGCAGGGGCGCCACATGCGATCGTGTGGTCCGGAGCCGACACCGATCACGTCGGATGCGACCAGCGGAACGACGTCCTGGCCCGGGACCTCACGGCGGTCACGTATGCGAAGGCGGATCCCGGCTGCACCGTGGCCGCAGGGCACCTCGCCGACGTCTACACGGGCCGCAGCATCAACTTTACCCGCGGGAAGGCTACGAGCGCGGCCGTGCAGATCGACCATGTCGTGCCCCTCGGGTGGGCGTGGCAGCACGGCGCCGCCGCCTGGACGGGGGAGCGGCGCGAGCAGCTCGCGACCGACTTCAACAACCTCCAAGCCGTCGACGGGCCGACGAACGAGGCGAAGTCGGACCAGGGGCCGGCGACGTGGCTTCCGCCGGCGGCGGGCTATGACTGCCTGTATGTGACTCGGTTCGCGTACGTGCTGAGCACGTACGCGCTCACGATCGACGACGCTGACCGTGCCGCGATCGACCACACGCTCAGCTCCTGCAGCTGACCGCCGAGCTCGCCCCCGGGCCTTCTCTCTCTTCCGGCCGGGGGCGTTTGGTGTCCGCGCATACTGGGTGGTGGATGGCCTAGGAGCTCGCGCACCGGCCCCGCACGGAGACCAGCGCGCAGCTCGTCACCGTCGAGCTGGGCGGCCGCCGAGCAGCTCGGCCCGCGGATCCCCGGCGGGCACGTCATCCTCTACGTCCGGCCCCTCGACTAGACGCCGGCGTCGAGGTGCTCGTCGACGCCCGCCGGTTCCGGCGGCGCATGCCGCGCAGCCAACGCCACGAGCCGGTCTGAGCGCTGCATCATCTACGCCACGCCACGGCCGCGTTCGCGAACGCCTCCTGGTGGACCCAGATCCGTTGTCCGCGCTCGTTGCGGGCACTCGCGTAGACCTCGTACGCGAACGGAACCCCGAGCTCCGCACGAAGCCGCATCACGTACCCGAGCACGGGATGGTCCTCGACCTGGACGCGCCAGTAGCCGGCCCATGGGTGTGTCTCGATGCCGCGCACCAGGCGCGTGGCGCCGCCCTTCACCTTGTTCACCTGGTGGTCTCCTTCGTCGATCGAGTCGATGTAGGAGCATCCGGCCACGCTCGCCGGGCGAGCATACGGGCCGCCAATGACAAGCACGCGCACTCCTGGCTCCTTGGCGCTTTGTCTAGGGAACGATGCGGCGGGACTCGAGACGCTTACGGATCTTGCTGGCGCGCGGGCCTGTCGCGGTAAGGACGCCGCGGTGGCCGTCAGGGGGAGACGGAGGCGCGAGCTAACCACGACGAGGACGTGGACACGGGTCTCGCGTAAAGCCGGGCTTGACCGGCTCGCCCCTCCCGCGCCGTCACTATCACCTCGATGGCCCGACCGCCAGTGTTCCCCGACATTTCTTTGATCGCGCGCTCACCTGATACCATTCCCCCCATGGGGGAAATTCAAGTAAGAACCATGCCGTCGATCACCGGGGAACGCCGCGGTCTCGGCCTGATAGCCGGTCAAGCACTGGTGGATGGCATCGCGACGGGGGGCGTCGTCCTCTTCGCGTTGATCGTGACGGATATTGGAACCCCCACCACCGCGCTCCTCGGACTCGGAATCCTCGCGCTGTCGTCACTTGCACGAATCGCCCTGATTGTGGGCGTGAAGCGGACCGGCGTGCGTGCGGTCGGTCGGGACGAGATGCCGGGACGGCAGTGGATTTACCTGCTTTATGCGCTCGAACTGGTGGCATTCGGCGCGGGGGTTGTCCTTGCGCATTCCCCGATGGGCGTGGTGTCCGCCGTTGTGGCCGCAGTCGCCGCGACGGCGATCGCCTCTGCCGTCCTCGTTCGCGTGGCGACTCGGGCTGGGAGCGGATCCGCGTTCATCGACACGGTGAGGATGCGCGCGTACCGCTAGTCCGGTAGGGCCTCCGTACCGACGGATTGCCGCGGTGGCGACCGCGCCGCGTGGACCGCTTGAGGACTCGAGATGCACGAGCGCTCGTATCGATAATATTGCGCGAATCATGCTCGCCTTTTCTCGGTAGCAGCTTCGGCGCGCTTTCGCGACCCCACCCCCGGAATGTACGATGCCGCCCCAAAAAAGGGGGTAATCACCATTAAGGCATTGCCCATCGGCTTGATTCCCTGCGACAGTCGAGACCGAGTCCGGAATTAACATTCGCACCGGGCTTGCTCCGCCGACAGAACCAACGAGAGGCAAGAAAATGTCTGACATCTCATCTGAATTCGATCTCGACCCCAAGGTCGGTGCGTCCAGCGGGAATGCATCCCCGCAGACGACGCCCGTTTTCGGGCTCACATTCAAGCTGACCGTCAAGGTGTGCAGGACGATCATCACCACCACCGCCTGCGGCTCCACGCAGACGTCGGGTCGCTGCTGACACGAAGCCTGTGGGTGTTCCGGCGCACATGGCCGGAACACCCCTTTCCGCTTTGAAGCCCATGATCACGTACACGACTCACGCGATGGAAATCCTCGCGACACGCCTCGCGGACGAGGCAGCCATCCGCGCAGCCGTCTCGGACGCGGACGCTCTCGACGTGGGCATGTCATGGGACGGCCGCAATCTCGGCGATGGTCATGCCGGCGTCTCCTTGGCGCTGTTCGCGGCCACGCTGTCGACCGGCGTCGACTTCGATCGCGAGGCCATGGCGCATCTCCGCTCGGCGGTGCAGCTGAGCACTACCGCCCCCTTCACATCGCTGGGGCTCTTCGACGGAGCTGCCGGCCTGGCGTCTGCCATGGCGGAACGGTCCATCGTCGACGAACGGCTGCTCCCATCCGCAAGGCGATTCCATCAAGTCGTCGTCACGCAGCTAGGAGCCCGCACGCCGCCTCCTGAAGGTGGCTTCGCTGACGGGAGCCCGTATGACGTCATCTCCGGGGCAGCCGGTCAGCTCCTCTTCCTCTCCGCCGCCCCCCGAGCCGTGAGCGGTCCCGACGACGGGGCTGTTGCGTCCGGGCTCATGGACGTCCTCGCCGACCTGTTGCAGGCGAGCACCTCCGTGACGGAGGCCTTCACGGTGGACAGGCGCTACTTCATGCCGGGGAGCACGTACGAAGTGCTCTCGACCGGCGACTTCGTCGATCTCGGCACCGCACACGGCGTAGCGGGCATCGCGCTGGCCCTGGCGTCGGCCGCGAAGCGCTTCGGGGCACGACCTGTCGTCACCGACCAGCTCCGCCGGGTGAGGGACTGGCTGCTCGACATGGCCGTCCCGGAGCCGAGCGGATGCCTGCAATGGCCACGTGGACTGGAGGTGCACGGCTCCGTGACGATGCGCTCGACGGGGTCGGCGTGCGCCTGGTGCTTCGGGAGCAGCGGACCAGCCGTCGCCCTCCTCCGCATCGCCGAACTCCTCGGTGACGAAAGCTCGGCGTCCGGCATGCGGGCCTCCATCGAGTCGAACGTAGAGGCGTTCATCAGCACGCCGACGACCGACTTATCCTTGTGCCACGGCGCAGCAGGCATGCTGGTCTTGCATTCTGTGACGTCCCACGGCTCGACGGTGCCGTCGACACGCTGGGCCGCCAACGACGAGCTGCTCGTGAGCCGGATCATGCAGAGCATCGATACCGATGCCCCCTTCGGCATCGTCAGCGCGGGCCTCGACGGACAGCCCCTCCACGACCCCACCTTCCTGATGGGCGCGGCCGGCACCCTGGCCACGCTGGCAGGACGAACCCATGACGCCCAACCGATCTGGCACCGCTACTTCACCGGAGCACCCAATGAATGAACCCACCGCGCGCTACCGGTACCAGCCCGCCGGCTTCTCCATGACCCGCACCACCCTGAGCCCCCTCAAGCCCCTCATCGACGCCTACGCATCCGTCATCGACGCGGAGGCGTTGCGATCACTCATCGATCCTCGCCTCGAGGTGGCCATCGACTACGCCTCGCCCGGGCTGTCGTCGTGGTACCGGAGCGCGACCCCGCAGCAACTGAACATCGCCGAGTCCAACAAGGCACGCAGCCTGTTGCGCTACATCATCCGATCGCGCTCGAGGCCCACCCCGTTCGGCCTGTTCGCCGCGACCTCGGCCGGCCCCCTCGCAGACCCTGAGCACCCCGTCGACGCCGACACCGTGGACCCCGACGCGGTCATCGTGCACTCTCGACCGGACATGGCCCTGATCGACAGCCTCCATAGGAAGGAGATTCTGACCCTTCCGCCAGATGCTCCGGTGAGGAGCAATGCGCTCCGACGAGTGATCCACGGGCGCGTGACGCTGCCCGCCGCCTTCGCGATGGGAGCGACCGATGCGGGCGCCGACTTGTCGATCAAAGCCGCGCCGGCGGCGCTCCTCGCGCTGGAGAGAGCGGCAGACGGCATCACCCTGGACGGCTTGCGCACCGGACTGCGTGATCACTACGAAGGACGCGCGTCGACCGCCGTCCTTAATGCCTTACTGACCAACCTTTTGGAGCTCGGCTTCTTGATCCCCGAGGACACGCCGAGCCTCGTGTACGGCGGGTACCGACCGGATCGCTTCCTCCGAGGCCTCCCGGGTCGCACCTCCGACATGTTGCGGCAGCTCGTCTGGACAGCCCGCGCCAATTCGGTAGACGAGATCGGTCAGCACCTGGAGCGAGCGACGCTCCTGTTCCCCTCCGAGTCGAACCGAGCGCCCATCGACCTGCATCTGACCACGCCAACGCACCACCTGGCACTCTCCCGTGTCACGGCCGAACGCATCGCCGATGCGGCCACGTTCATGCAGGCCGTCGCCCCGGCATCTGGCGAAGGCGACGTGGCGAACGAGTACCCCCTGCGGGCCTACCACGCGCAGTTCCTCGATCGCTACGGGTTTGGCGGCGCGGTCCGCATTGCCGACCTGGTCGACGGGCACCTGGGCTTGGGCTCGGTGGGCGAGCACATCGCCTCTCCCCTTGAGGTCCCCTCTCAGCCTGGCCGCCTGACGGCATACGAATCCGTCTTGTCGGACGTCCTGATGCGCGGGCTACAGGAGGGCGCCTTCCTCGTGGAGATCACCGAGGCACTCGAGGCGCGCATGCGCCTCGCCGTCGGCTCGCAGGGAACCGCACGGACCCCGGTGCATGCGATCGACGTCTTCGCACAGGTGGGACGACACCACGAGGGAGACGGGGAGGACCTGATCGTCCTGAACAGCGCGTCGGTCGCAGAAGGAGGGAGCGCTTTCGGCAGATTCGCGCATGTCCTCACGCACGAGGTCAGGGAGTCCCTCCGCGCCCTCGCGATGACACCGTCTCCTCAGACGGCCGTCCCGACGCAAATGGTCGACTTCCCCCAGGCGGCGCGCGGCGCGAACGTGTCCGTGACGCCAAGCTCCACCGACACGAGGATCGTCGTCAACGGCGGACAGACGGACGCTGAGGGCCTCGCCCTCGACATCAGCGACGTGTATGTGACCTCCGACTACGACAGGCTCATTCTCTGGTCGCGGAAGCTCGACAGGGAGATCACCATCCGGCGATCGCATGTCCTCAACCCGGAAATGTCTAACCCCGTCGCGCGGTTACTCACTGTGCTCTCCGACCACTCCCGACGCCCCCTCGGCGGATTCTCCTGGGGGACGTTCGAGGGAAGCCTGCGGCTCCCTCGCGTCGTCCGGCGGGGCGTGGTGCTGCGTGCAGGCGAGTGGACGCTACCCAAGGCCGACATCGACACCACCGACGCGACGGTCGCACGGGAGCTCGTCGATGCCTGGCGTCAGACCTGGCAGGTGCCGGACCTCGTCTACGAAGTTGAAGAGGACAACCGTCTCCTGCTCGACCTGGACAACGACTTCGCCGTGATGCACATCCTGGGCGAGCTGAGGACCCGCAAGCACCTGCGATTCCAGGAGGTCCTGCCGGGTCCGGACCAGTTGCGGAGCACCGACGCGGCCG
This sequence comes from Clavibacter capsici, assembly GCF_001280205.1. Taxonomy (NCBI): domain Bacteria; kingdom Bacillati; phylum Actinomycetota; class Actinomycetes; order Micrococcales; family Microbacteriaceae; genus Clavibacter; species Clavibacter capsici. The sequence goes on from NZ_CP012575.1 coordinate 38,059, forward strand.
GCGAGGGCCTCGTAACCGAGGTCGTGGTGCCCATCGCGCTCGTCGCGGTCCCGAGCGGCAGCGATCGCGGAGCCCACGCCAGCTTGGATCACCACGCGTCGCCATCCTGGGCGGCGGTGCATGAGCCGCACTTCATCGACGATCCCCTGCAGGTCGACGACGAGTGGCTCTCTCTGCAGGTGTACGAGCCGGCCGCGCAGCACAGGCGGACGCTGCTCGAGCTCGACGAGATGCTCGGCCACCTGCTTCGCGGATCCCCGCGATCGCGGTGGTACTTCGTGCAGTACCAGGACCCGCGACCTCACCTGCGGATCAGGCTGCATGTCGGCGAAGACCGGGCCGCGCTCACGCAGGCTCTCCGGGCGTGGTGGGAACCCCGGCGCATCGAGGGACTCTTACGAGACGTGCTTGAGGTGCCGTACCGCCCGGAAAAGGGGCGGTACGGCGGTGCGGCGATGTTCACGTTCTTTGAGACGTTTTTCGCGAAGGAATCGTCGGCGTACCTGGCCGCGCTCCGAACGACCTCGGAGCTCGACGACATGGCGGTCGCGGTCGCAATGCTCGATGCCTACGCGCGCACGGTGTTCGACACCTTGGAGGAGCGGCTCGCGTTCGTCAAGGGCGGCGTCGTCGGTGCGGAACGGAATCCCAAGTCCATAAGGTACCTACGCGAGAACCGCGCCGTGCTGCATGCGCTCGTTTCCAGCTCGTCGGGAGCTGATCACGATCCGCCCGCCATCGGTGAGGGACTCCGTGACCTGGCCGCATCGAGCGAGCGTGCTTTCGGTGCGTTGCTTCGCTCCGTCAGGGATCTGGGCTGGGATGACCTTGCCGATGCGCATCGCGAAGGCATCCTCCGCAGCGTCTGGCACATGACCTGCAATCGCGTCCTCGATCACAGGTCGCTGGCGGACGAGGAGGTCTTCGACGTGTGGCGTGGAGCCCTGCAGAGCCAGCGCGGCCGCTTGACGTATTTGGAGGAAGCGAGCTCCCATGCTTAGTGCCATCTGGCGGGTGTGGCGTACCTCTCCACGACGTTATGCCCTGGCGGCGCTCATGACGTGGATCGGCGCTGTGGTGCCGGGCCTGCAGATTGCCCTCACAGCAGAGGTCGTGGATGCGGTCGCGGACGGCGCCGCGGCGGGTGCGGGCATCGAGTACGTCAACGTCGCCCTGCCCCTCTTCGGGCTGTTCGCGGCCCAGGTGGCGCAACGCCTACTCTCGTCGGCCGCGCAGTACCTGATGTCGCACGCGGGACTGTTGGCGGACCAGGCATTCTCGAAGCAATCACTCGCGACAGGGCTCGGGCTCTCGCAATCGCACTACGAGGACCCGGCCGAGTACAACCGCATCCGACGCGCGCTCTCAGAGATACAGGGCAACCGTGTCTCCTCCTTGCCGGAGACGACCATCGACACGCTCGCTGCGTTCGTCTCGATCGTGTCGATCTCGGTGTCCTTGTTCTCGTGGCACCCACTCGCGTCGATCCTGGTGCTCCTATCCCCGTTCCCCGGCGTGGGCGTCGCGGCCCTCTTCGGGCGCCACCGTTGGTCGTTGGACGTCAACCAGACAGAATCACGACGCATGATCAACTACCTCCAAGCGCTGTCAATGAGCGACCAGTCGCACAAGGAGCTGGCCCATTACCGACTAGGTGGGCACATACGAGCCCGCTTCTCGAACATGCTCCAGACCCTGCTCCGGCAAGACGTCCAACAGCTCCGTCAGAGCCAGGCGGGAGTCACCGGCGCGGATCTCTTCGGCATGGGCTTCACCATCCTCGCCCTCGTGTTGGTCGTCAACAGCGTCATAGGCGGTGGGGGGAGCGTGACTGTCGGGAACCTGGCCGGCTTCATCCAGGGCATGAACTCGTTGTACGGAGTGACGATCGGGGCCCTGGGAGGGATCGCCGGGATATACCAGGCATCGCTGTACGCGCGAAACCTCTTCGACTTCGTGGACACACCGATCGAGAAGCCCTTGGATGGCGGCAAACCCTTTCCAGAGGTCCTGGCCGACGGCATCACCTTCCGCGATGTCCACTTCTCCTATCCCGGCACCAAGACGCCCGTCTTTACATCCCTCGACCTGACGCTCCCTGCCAACAAGACAATCGCCATCGTCGGCCCGAACGGAGGCGGAAAGACCACCCTGGTCAAGCTCCTGCTCGGCATCTACGCGATAGACCGCGGCCAGATCGAATTCGACGGGCTTCCCTCGTCCGCGTACGATCGCGATTCCTTGCGTAGCGGAATCGGCGTGCTGTTCCAGGACTACGTCCGGTTCGAGCTGAGCGCCTACGACAACATCGCGTTCGGCAACATCGATGACATCGGCAATCAAGGTGCAGTGTCCTGGAGCGCCGAGAAGGTCCGGATGTCGGATCGCCTCAACCGGTTGAAGAACGGCCTGCACACACCGCTCGGCAGACGCTTCGAGGGAGCCGAACAGCTGTCCATCGGGGAATGGCAGCGCGTGGCGGCTGCGCGTGCCCTGGTCTCCGAGCCAGGTATCGTCGTGCTCGACGAGCCGACAGCGTCGATGGACGCCGAGAGCGAGCACGCTCTCCTCCACGCCCTGAGCAACGGTTCAGGGAAGCGCACGATCATCATCGTCGCGCACAGCTTGTCCGCCATCCTGGCTTCTGACATCGTGCTGTTCGTCGGCGGAGCCGGGCAAGAGATCCATCTCGGCCCGCATGCTGAGCTGCTCGCCGACGCCCACTACGCCGAGTTCTTCGATCGACTGCTCATGAACGCGCGCGGGGAGTAGCCGTCACGTGGAGTGGGTGATCGGTCATCATGTGGTGCGAATGCATGACCCGCGCGTGCCCTTCCGTGGTTGTCCATCGCCATGGTGGCCGTCGTCGCCGCAGGATTCATCAGCTCCTCCGGCGTCAGCATCGGCCTTGCCGCGCTGCTCTTCGTGATCGCCACGGGCACCTATGAGGCGCGCAACCGACGGTCAGGCGGCGGCGCCCGCTGGCACCAACGTCACGATGGCGGATATTCCTGGGGGTGCCCGCCGTCGGTCGTCAACACGCGCCACGCCGACGGGTAGGCGATTCGCGAGCAGACCCCACAGCTGCGGGGCGCCGGTCCAGTGCCCGAGCATGACGACCATCGCGATCAGCACGCAGCCCTCCCAGCCTTTGTTCTCGCGGCGGTTCCTGTCGAGCGTCACGCTTGCGAGCGGCGCCGGCTAGGCCGTGGACTTCGCCCTGCCGCTGTTCGCCGGTGCCGTGCTCGGCCTCACGGCCGCGCAGACCGGCGCGCTCCTGGCGGGGGGTCTTGCGACGTCGTTCCTGCTCCGTCCGCTCGGCGGCGTCGCCGCGGACCGGTAAGACTGGGCCATGATCGCCACGGCCTCCGCTCTCATCCTGGGCGCCGGCTATGCGCTCGTCGCCGCCGCCGGCACCTTCCCCGTCGTCCTCGCGGGCGTGCTCGTCCCGGGCCGGCGGGGCGTTCCTGAGGGTCGCGCTGCGTGCGACCGCCGGCGCCCGCCACCAGGCGGATCCGCGCGCGTTCGCCCGGCTGATGTCGGCCGAGGAGCTGGGGTCGTGGGTCGTCCTCGCGCCGGCGATCGCGCTCCTCGCAGCGGCTGGCTATGCGCCGACCTTCGCCGCGGCCGCGGCGTACGCGTTCGTCGCCGGCGTGCTCCTCGCCTCGAGCCGACGCCGGGCGTCGCCGCGGGGGAGTGGCGACGTCGATGCCCCTCGAGTGGCGCCGCTCGTCGACGCCGGCACCGCGGTCGTGCGCGAGCTCGCCCGCCGGCTGCGCCCGCTCCTGGCTGTGGTGACGGTCATCGGGACCGCGGAGGCCGCGATCGGTCTGCTCCTGGTGCTGCACCTGCAGCGTGAGCTCGGCCTCGAACCCCTCGCCATCGCGTGGGTGTCACTCCCGGGAGGTATCGCCCTCGCGGTCGCCCCGCCCCACCAGCACCGGCTCACGGTCCGGTTCGGCCGCACGCCCGTCCTCGTCGGCGCGGCCATCGCCGGCGCCGCGTTCGCCGGCGGGCTCGCACTCGCCCGGGATCCCGTGACGATCGCCGTCGTCTGGATCCTGTCTGCGCTCGCGCAGCCCGCGATCCTCCCGATCGAGCAGGCCGCCCTCACCGAGGCCGCCGGCCCCGCCCGCATCGGTCGCGCGCTGGGCCTCTACGAGGCCACCACGCTCCTCGCCGCCGCCCTCGGCAGCCTCGCCGCCGGGATCCTCTACGACGCCGTCCAGTGGAAGATCGCGTGCGCGACGTCGGCGGCCGTGATCCTCGCCGGCGGGCTCCTGCTGCCGCGGGTCGTCCGCCGGCTCGCGCCGGCGTCCGCTGCCCGCTGAGCCACCAACGGCGAGAGGGCCGACCCGTGCCGGGCCGGCCCTCTCATGCGTCCTGCGCGCGCTAGCTGTTCGCGCGGTACTCCTCGAGCAGATCCGCGGAGATGCGCCCGCGCTCGGAGACCTTGTGGCCGTGCTCGCGCAGCCACTCGCGCGCCGCGCTGAGGTCCTGCTTCGGGCTCGAGCCGGCCGAGCGGCGGGGTGCCTTCCCAGAGGTGGCGCGGCCGACGCGGCGGCCCTTCTCGATGTAGTCATCGAGCGCGGTACGCAGCTTGGCGGCGTTGTCGTCGCTGAGGTCGATCTCGTAGTTCACGCCATCGAGCGCGAATGGAACGGTCTCGCCCTGGCCCTCGTCGATCTGAGTGCCGTCGATGTCGTCAACGAGCGTGGTAAGTACTTTGCGGGCCATCTAATTTCCTCCCCAAACGGATTCAGCGCGGTAACGATGCGCTGAATCCCACGATACATGCCCAGGTCCGTACAGTGCGCATTTGCTGGTCGTGGTGCGCCTGTCGCATTCGTTTTGAGTCAGGGGAGCGGGGTGATGAGGTCAGCGCGGTTGTTCTTCATGCTGTTCCCGTCTCGGGAAACCTCATAGTGCTCGAGGTCGTTCGCGACCTGGAGCGACTCACGATTAAGGAGCTTGAGCAGGTCCTTCGCCGGCAGATGATCGCCGAGCCAGTTGTCGTATGCGTCCGGGGTGAGGTACGCCGGTATCCGGTCGTGAACCTCGCCCGGAGCCTCGTGCGCGTCCCGTGTGATGATCGCCATCGAGAGCCGCCACTTGTCCGGGTCGTCCTCGTCCTTGGCCGGATCCGGCCACGCGGAGACGATGCCGGCCATCGCGATGGCCGCGTCCGGCTGGTAGATGAAGTGCGGTTGCTTGCCCGTCTCCGTGATGACCCACTCGTAGTAGCCGGCGGTGGGGATGATCGCTCGAGCCGTTGCGAACGACTTCCGGAACATCGGCGACGTCGACACGGTCTCGATGCGCGCGTTGATCGGCTGCGGCCGCTGCTTCTTGAAGTCCTTCGCCCGCCCGGGCACATACCCCCAATGCACGGCCGGCACCGACCGCTCACCCTCGCGCTCACGCACTAGCGCGACATCCCGGGTTGGCGCAACGTTGAAGTCATCCCGCAGCGGATCGAACCCGTCCAGCAGATCGGGCAGGAGATCTCCCGAAGCCCGTGTCACTACGAAGCGTCCACACATACGGCGAGTCTTGTCCCTCTCGTGGGGAATGCGACCGGTTGAGCCGTGTGTGTACACGGGATTGCGGGGGAGACTCATGCTTGACGCCACCATTCGGCGGTCACTTCACAGCAGAGAGGGCGGCATGAGCGGGCGGAAAGCGAAGGCATCGAGAGGGCAGGCGCGACGCGAGGCGGAGCGTGCCCGCCGCAGCGGAGGAGGGGGAAGTGTCGCGGCGACCCTGGACCCCGAGATCGGGCCGATCCCGCTCGCGTCGGACATCTCCCCCTACCTCGGCGACGGGGCGGCAGCGAAGGCGTTTCGTGACGGCGCCGTCGCGCTCATCGAGCTCGGCCAGCGGCAGCACGCCTACTTCGGGAGAGACCCTGCACGCGTAACGGCTGCGAAGGACGCCGACGGCCGGGACGTCCTCGTCACATCGGACGAGCTTCCCGAGGAGTGGACAGAGCTGTTCGCGCGCTCGATCATCTGGCTGCGGACGTCTCTGGACTACCTCGCGTACGAGCTCACGATGGCGCACACCCCGGACGCGGATCCGCGGTTGATTGGCTTCCCGATTAGCCGGAGGCCGTGGGACGTCAAGGCCAAGGCCCGGGAGAAGATCGCGGCCATGTCTCCTGAGTCGCAGCAGATCATCGAGGAGCTGCAGCCGTATCACACGCCAGGGGAGGACAGGCCGCATCACCCGCTGATCGTGCTCGACGAACTCCGACAGCTCTACGCGCACCGACGACCGGCGGTGATGCTGACGGCCGTGACGTCGACGTCTGCGCTGACGCATCCGGTCGGGATGCGCGGCAACGTGAAGGTCGACATAGGCCGACCGGCGTTCGAGAGTGATACTCCCTTCGCCACCCCGTGCCTCCCGTCGAGCAACCCCTGGCGGGGCACGGAGTACGCGGGCGGTCCGGAGCGGGAGTACCCGACATGGGCGCAGGTCAACTTCGACGTGTGCATGGGCCCAGACACGGCCATCTCCGATGGCACAAGAATTCATCAGATGATGAATCACCTCTACGACCAGATCCAGGAGCACGTCCTCGCACGGCTCCTCGGCGTGAAGATGCCTCAGGACTAAGGTTTTCCGTCTGTTAAAAATGCGCAGGCAAGCCATCACGGGCTGGTTCTGCATTGGCATTGTGCAGGGCGTGCTCGCCGGCCGCCTTTGAGAGGCCCGCAGGGAACCGATCCGCGAGCTCCCGGCCGAGACCAGCAACCGGCCGTAGGAGTGATGTGCCCTACAGGTCGGGCGGCCCTCGGCCCGCCGCACTTTGATGAAGCGTCGACGACACTACGGACGGCAACAAGCCTCATGTCTTGTCCGGCGGACAGCTTGGCTGCGCCTGAGGGCATCGGACCGTGCCAGGCAGCCACATGGTCATGCGCCAATCTGCGTCGGTGCAGGATGATGGCCTCGTGGAGCAGAGGACGCGGCATGGCCAGTAGACCCCTCAGCGAGCGGGCACGGCGTCGCTGGCAACTGACCACGCTGGCTTCTGTGGCGCTCGTGGCCGGGGGAGTGCTCCGCGGTTACCTTCCGCCGTTTGTCCTGGACGATCCGTTCTGGCGGCAGTTCTGGTCAGGTCCGCCTGTAGCCGGCCTCTTTGCCGTGGCTGCCGCTGCGGTGGCGTTCTACCCAGCTCTGCGCTCCACCCGCATCGCGCGCGAGAACGCCGCGCGCGAGCAGTGGTGGAACCGCGCCGAGTGGGCGCTGGGGTTGGCTAGCTCAAGCAACCGGGATGATCGACAGGTCGCAAACGATGCTCTGGCCGCGCTCCTGGCTGATGCCACACAGACCGAGGCTAAGATGATCGTTCGCTCCATTGAGATCCTGCAACGGGGTCAGGACGTGGACAGCGCGGCGAAGGCGACGCATGATAGAGGCTGGAGGAGGATCTTCTGTGCCAAGAGTGACTAACAGGGACGGCAGCCTGCAGGAGCGCATCGCGTCCGGCAAGGCGGAGCCGATTAGCGAGCGCGAACGAGCGCAGCTCGAAGAGCTCTACAGGATCTACGAGAGCCGGTTCGGCGAGCAGCTCGACAACAAGGCAGCGTCCAAGACGGGCTGACGGCCTGTTGGACCGCACACAGAAGGGATCGGCCTCAAAGGGCCGGTCCCGTCTGTGCTGACTGCACAGCCCAGACGGACACAGCAGGTGCGGGTGTGCCGGTCATGGTTCGCTCCTCGAGATCTCGGCTGGCGTCGTCCGAGGTCAGTGCTTCTTGTCTCGCGTGGGCGACTCGTTGCCCGGCTTCACGGTGTCGGCATCACGGATGACGCCCTTCGGAGTCTGGATGTAGACCTGTCCGCCTCCGGCGTCCCGAACCTGCACCTTCGCGATCCTCTCTGCAGCGGCCTGCGTCTTGGTCGTGGCCTGGGGCGTGGTGCTGCCCAAGATCAAATGTGCTGCGGACGCCGGACACATCACAGTGAGCACGGAGGAGTCCCCGTGCTTCCACCTCAACCTGCCGCTGTGTAACTCTGATCAAGCGTTCGAAGGGCGGGTCGGGGCTCGCAGATGAGGCTCGATTACGGGTGGTGGATTGGGGTGCCCGAGCGCGCTCCTCGGCTTGGTGCGTGCGCGCTCGTACCGGGTCCTGCCGGTCGAGGCGGTGAAGCCGACGATCTGGCTCGCTTCGGCGATGGCGAATCCGTCCCAGTGGATGAGGCATACGAGCTCGGCGTGGGCGGGTGAGAGGCGGTCGATGGCGTCGCGGACGTCGGCGCCATCGTCGGCGCCATCGTCGGCGGGCTGCATCTCCTACCGGACACGCCCATCCGTAGGCTGATGGTGTGCTGCACCTGCTTGTTGACACCTCCACGTACCTCGACCTTGCCGAGCGCCGAGACGGGCAGCGGTGGATCGTGGCACTGCGGGTCCTGATCCGTCAAGGGAACGTGAAGCTCTTGGTCCCGCGAGTAGTCATTGAGGAGTACGACCGCAACGAAGCTCGCGTGCAGACCGCGATGACGTCGAGCATCGCGTCACGGTTCAAGGAGATTCGCCACGATCTCGTGACCTACGGCAGCGACGAAGATACTCACGCCAAAGAGGTCATCGAGGACCTCAGTCGACACCTCCCACTCGTCGGCGCCATGACGACCAGGAACTTCGAGGAGCTACGAGAACTCCTCATGGCCGGCCAGATCGTTGAGCCTTCGAGGGTCGAAATGAGCCGCGTCGTCGGGCGCGGATTGAAGAAGGCTGCGCCGTTCCACAGCGGGAAGAACAGCGTCGCGGACGCCGTCATCCTCGAGCTCTACCGGACGGCGACGCAGGCAGCGGACCTCGCGCTGCACCCGCACGCGTTCGTCACCACCAACCACACCGACTTCTCCCAGGCGAATGGTGATCGGCGAGAGCCGCACAACCACATCGCGGATGCGTTCCACGAAGTGGGTAGCCGCTACGCACTCGGGGTAGACGGCCTCCTCACCGTCCTGCGCGACCACTTCGGTGAAGAGCTGGCAAAGCTTTTTGAGGAAACCGACTTCCAAGAGGAGCCCCGCCGCCTGGACGAGATCGTCGCCGCAGAGACAGAGATGTTCGATCGCATCTGGTACCACCGGTCGTTGCAGCACGACTACCGGGCCGAACGGGATGGCGACGCGGCGGAGCTCCAACGCCACCAGGCCATCGCCGGCCCCGCCCGCGCGCGTGCCGAGGTTTGCTACACCGAACCCGGGCAACTCGGCCCGTATACGGACTTCGAACTCGGCATGCTCCACGGAAAGCTCAGCGCCCTGCGCTGGGTACTCGGCAGCGAGTGGGACTTCCTGGACACCTAAATCACGGCACGCTGACCGATCCTCCACGGGATGGCACAAGGGTGGCCCGTTTACGTCGTGATGGTGGGTCCGTTGTGATTACTGTCATGATGAGGAAATGGGATTCCTTGCTCGTGTGTTCGGCCGTTCCAGTGGGCAATCTGGTGGCGATGATGGCGTGGAAGGCCTGGCCAAGCTGAGCGGCACAACGACGACCTGCCGGGCCGCCATCACTGCGCTCGCGGAGCGGTACGGCGCGGCGGACGGTGGGTATCTCGAGCTACCAGCGTCGCTCCAGCGTGAGCCGCACAACCCTGTCGACCGCAACGCGGTGGCCGTCATGGTCGAGGGGGAGCGCGTGGGGTACCTCCACAGGTTCTCGACGCCGGCTGCCCAACTCTCAACGGTCGGTTCACGGCCCGCCCGCGTGCAGATCTTCACGGAGGTGCTCCCGAAGGGTCTTCGCGCCGAGGCATGGGTGTGGATCGGCGCCCGAAGCCCTCAGTGGGACTGGTCGGAGTCGAAGCGCCCGCCGATGTCGTCGAAAGCGAAGGCTGAGATTGAGCACGCTGAACTACGGAACTCGATCCGCGAGGGACTGAACGGTGGTGATGACCGAGCTGGCGAGCTCCGGGCGGGCATGGTCAACGGCGTGCACTTCCTCGAACTCGTTGAGCCGATCAAGCAGTTGAAACGCGAAGGTCGTCTTGAGGAGGCGCTGGTGCTCTGCTACGCCGCGATCGAAGGGGCGGAAGGCGGGCGCGCCAGGCGGGAGCCTGCACCGGCATACACGGAGCACGCAGCCATCATCCTTCGCAAGCTCGGCCGCAAGGACGAGGAAGTTCTCGTCCTGAAGCGATGGCTTGCGCTCTGCCCGCCGGAGCACCGTGACGGTAGCCGGATAGGGCAACGACTCGCCAAGCTTGGGTGAGTCAGGACGAAGTCAGGGGGGCGAGTAAGAGACGTCGATAAGTTGCTTGGAACGCTGCTTGATGAAGCTCGAGGTTATTGACTGGTCCGCGGAAGGGCTGATGTCACTGCTCCGCGCTGCGGGCCAATCATCGAGGCGCGCTCCGTTCCCGGGGAGCTCGACGCTGTCGCGCATGTCCGCATGCATCTCGAGGGGTTCGAAGGCGGGGAGTAATGACCGTGCCTTTTGGTGGCCCCTGGCGCTCAATGTTGGGGCCGTCTCTTTAACTCCCGTTGTTGCGCATGCGCGGCCCAGCGGCTCGTGTGAGGAACGATGCGGCGGCGACGAGGACCAGGACCAGGATCATGGCGCCGCGGAGGCCGAAGTGCTCGCCGAGGAATCCGAGCAGCGGTGGCCCCACGAGGAACGCGATATAGCCGACCGTCGCGACGGCGGCAACCGACGACGTGGGGTCGTCGCTGTCCGCGGCGGCCGAAAGCGTGACGGGGAAGCCGAGGGCGGCGCCCAGCCCCCAGAGGACCACGGCGCAGCCGGCGGCGAATGGGCTGTCGACGAAGACGACGATCGCGATGCCGGCCGCCGAGATGAGGGCGCTGACCCGCAGGACGGCGACGTTCCCGAACCGTGCCAGCAGCGGCGCACCGAGAAAGCGCCCCACGGTCATGGCGGTAGCGAAACCCGCGAACACGATCGTGCCGACGGTCGCGGAAGCGCCGTGGCCGTCGACCATGAGCAGGGGCAGCCAATCCATGGCCGATCCTTCGGCAAGGGCGAGGGCCAGCACGATGGCGCCCAGCATGAGCACCCGCGGTTCGCGTGCCATCTGCAGGAGCGAGCGGTGCGGCGCGGACGCGGACTCGCCGGTAGTCGCGGCGACTTCGCGGCCGGTAACTGGTGATACCTGCCGGATGACAGTGCCCAGCAGAACGGAACTGATCACGGCCACGCCGACGAGCTGCCATAGGACCGGGAACGCGATCGCCGTGAGGCCGATCCCCGCCACAGAGCCGAGCACGGTACCGAGGCTGAAGCAGCCGTGCATGGCGGGGAGGACCGAGCGCCCGAGCGCGGTCTCGATGGCTGCGCCCTCTAGGTTGAGGGCGATCTCGGAGAAGCCGATCCCCAGGCCGGTCAGCGCGAGGCCGACGAACACGCCGATCGTGGACGACAGGCTCGCGGACACTCCGACGAGCGCGATGCCCAGTGTGAACGCCGCCCCGCCGAGCGTGACGGTGAGGCGGACGCCGTGGCGCCGTACAAACGCGGCCGAGGTGAGGACACCGGTCATCGAGCCCATGGACAGGCCGAGGAGCATGAGGCCCATCTCGGCGGTGGATGCGGTGAGGAGGTCGCGGACGGCAGGGGTCCTGACGACCCAGGACGACATGCCGATGCCGAACACAAGCATGAAAGCGAATACCGCCAGGCGTCGGCGGAGCAGCGGGCTCTCCGTGTTGGGGACGCTCGGATTATGCGTCGTCACCGCTGCGGAACGGGTGCGAGCCTCGGTCTCATGCTCACCCGATCGCGTTCCGTCATGCATGGTGATCCTCGTATCGGTGTAGTGGCGGTACACGCAGTTACGTGAGAGCGACGAAGTGGAAGTAGAGCGTCTTGTCCCCGTCAGCCTGGCACGCCGCATCTGCGTTCACGGCATGCTCCGAGTACCTAGTGGCGAACGGAAAACCCGGGGCTATCGGAGCCGGACCGGCTGCGGTCCGCAACTTCTGCTGACGACGCTACCCGGCTGTTGGCACCTGAACGGCCGGGTCTACTTGGGACCCGGCCGCGATGGTCTCAGCTCTCGCGCGCTCCGCGTATCACCACGCGGGGCATTGGCACGCCTGCTGGCGGCGCCACCTCCACAGAGCCGTCTCGACGCTCGACACGATATGTCACCGTCGCAGCTGTGAGCGCGTCGGTGATGGTGACATCGCGTGCGCCGTTCGGGCCGGGAAAAACGTGCAGCGTCAGGCCATCGATGTATTCGTGGTCCGGTCGGTCGTCTCGGCCACCGATCGGTAGGATGGCACCTTCGCGGACGTAGAGCGGGAGCGTGTCGAAGCCGTGCTGCTCGGTGCGCCATGACCCACCCTCGACGATCTCGTCGGTGAACCAGTTCGTCCAACGGCCGTGCGGAAGATAGAGATCCGCGGTTCCGTCGGCGGAGAACACAGGGGCAACGAGGAGGTCACCGCCGAGCATGTACTGCGTGTCGAGATACGTGACGGCGCGGTCGCGGAAGAACTCGAGCGCCATCGGCCGCATCACCGGCACGCCTCGCTCGTGGGCCTCGACGCCCGCGTGGAACAGGTACGGCATGAGTGAGAGCTTCAGCTTCGTAAACGACCTCGTGACGTCGACGGCTTCGTCGTCGAACAGCCACGGCACCCGGTAGGAGCTGGATCCGTGCAGCCGTGAGTGCGATGACAGCAGCCCAAACGCGAGCCACCGCTTGAACACGCCGGCGTCGGGCAGGCCCTCGAAGCCGCCTATATCGTGCGCCCAGAAGCCGAAGCCGCCCATGGAGAGGGACAGGCCGCCGCGGAGGGTCTCGGCCATGGACACGTGGCTGGAGGAATTGTCGCCGCCCCAGTGCACGGGCATGGTCTGGCCACCTACGGTCGCGGAGCGCGCGAACACGACCGCGTCGCGCGCTCCGCGCTCCTCCACGAGCACCTCGTGCACGGCCTGGTTGTACAGCTGGGCGTAGAGGTTGTGCATGGCTTCAGGGTGGCTCCCGTCGTGCCAGACCACGTCGGTCGGGATCCGCTCGCCGAAGTCGGTCTTGAAGGAGTCGACCCCCTGCGCCACGAGCTGGCGCAGGTAGCCCTGGTACCAGGCGACCGCGTCAGGGTTCGTGAAGTCGACGAGCGCCATGCCTGCCTGCCACATGTCCCACTGCCAGACATCGCCGTCCGGCTTTCGCACCAGGTAGCCGGCGGCCGCACCCTCGTTGAACAGGGGAGAGCGCTGGGCGATGTAGGGGTTGATCCAGACACACACTCGGAGATCCCTCGCGTGGAGGCGGGCGAGCATGCCGTCCGGGTCGGGGAAAGCCCGGGGGTCCCAGACAAAGTCGGTCCAGTTGAACTCGCGCATCCAGAAGCAGTCGAAGTGGAAGGCGGAAAGGGGAAGGTCGCGTTCGGCGAACCCGTCGATGAAGGAGTTGACAGTCTCCTCGTCGTAGGAGGTGGTGAAGCTCGTAGTGAGCCAGAGCCCGTAGCTCCACGCCGGCACGAGCGCGGGCCGGCCCGCCAGAGCCGTATAACGCTCCAGTACGTCCTTGCCGGTGGGACCGGCGACGACGAGGTACTCCAGCGCCTCACCCTCGACCGAGAACTGCACGCGCTCCACCGTCTCGGTGCCGACCTCGAACGAGACTGCGCCGGGGTCGTTGACGAGGACTCCGTAGCCGCGGTCGGAGAGGTAGAAGGGAATGTTCTTGTAGGACTGCTCGCTGGAGGTGCCGCCGTCAGCGTTCCAGATGTCGATGGACTGGCCGTTCTTAACGAGCGGGCCGAAGCGCTCGCCCAGGCCATAGATGTGCTCGCCGACGCCGAGGTCCAGCTGCTCGTGCACGAAGGCGCGGCCGGCGGCGTCGTGCATGTAGCCGACAGAGCGGTGGCCGGAGCCAGTGAGGCGCGTGCCGCCGGAAGTGAACTCCAGCGACCAAGGTGCGCCCTCGCGGACGGTTGCCGTGAGTGGACCGCTGGTCAGGGTGCCCACGCCATCGACGACCGTGGCGTTGCCCGCTATCTGCCCCTGATCGCCCGGCAGGGTGAAGCCCCCTCGCCCACGGGTGCCGCGGTGGTGCTCGATGCGCACGCGGATCACGCCCTCGGCCGGTGCGGTGAGGGACACGGTGAGCATGGGCCGGTTGAGGGTGTCGCCGCGGGTTTCCATCCGCTTGGTGGGTGCGTACGCTATAAGGCCGCCGTTCTGCTCCCACACGTCATGGGCCTCCTGCGCATAGAGCGCGGTCACGCCCGGGAGGATCTCCCAGTAGCCGTCAGTGAACTTCATGCCTGCCTCCTCTTGGTGGTTGAGGCGGCGGGGGAGCCGGGGCGGGTGGTGGTAATCACGGGAGGAGCCTTCCTGAGGTGGCGGGACGGGTGGGTTCAGGGGAAGTTGAGCTGCTGATCTCAGCCCTTGAGACCGCCGGCGAGTAGATCGGCTCGCCAGAACCGCTGTAGTACGAGCACGAGGATGATGAGCGGGATCACGGACACGGCGGAGCCGATGATCACGAGCGGGTAAAGGGAGGTGTCGCCGGCACCCTTGGAGAGGAACGTGTACAGGCCGAGGGTCAACGGGTACTTGTCCTGGTCGGACAGCATGATGAACGGCAGCAGGAAGTTGTTCCAGATCCCGACGAACTGGAGCAGGAAGACCGTGACGAGGCCCTGCGCCATCATCGGTAGCGCGATGAACCCGAAGATACGCACTTCACCGGCGCCATCGAGCCGCGCGGCCTCGAGGGTGTCCTCGGGGACGGCGGCGGTTGCGAACACGCGGCAGAGGAAGATCCCGAACGGGTTGATGAGCACGGGGAGCAGCACCGACCAGTGGGTGCCTGCCAGCCCGATGGCGGCCATCAGCAGGTACTGCGGGACGGCGAGGACGATGCCGGGCACGAGCACCCCCGCGAGGATTACGGTGAATAGCGCCTCACGCCCGCGGAAGCGGAACTTGGACAGCGCGTAGCCGCCCATGGCGGAGATCAGGGTTGACAGGACTGCGCCGACTCCTGCGTAGAGAAGGCTGTTCAGCGACCACAGCCAGAACTGCCCGCTGCCGTAGGAGCTGAGGTTGGCGAAGTTGTCGAGCAGCCCGGTGCCGGGGGCGAACGAGAACGACGTGAAGAGCTCGCGCGGGGACTTCGAAGATGCGATCACGACCCAGGCGACGGGGATGAGGCAGTAGAGCGCCCCGAGGATGAGGACTATCGCTGCGAGGCGGGGTCGCCTCGTAGTCGTGCGGCGCCGACGGGGCTGACGGTCGCCGGTGCGGACGACGGCGGTGGCGGGTGTGGGGAGCGTGGTGGTCATCAGGTGTCTCCGAAGGTCCGGCGTTGGAAGAAGCGGAGCACGAGCAGGGAGAAGGCTAGGATCGCGGCGGCGAGGATGACCGAGGCGGCTGCGGCTGCGCCGAGGTTGTCGTTGGTGAAGGCGTCCTGGTAGATCTTCATCAGCGGCACCCATGTGCTGGAGATGCGCGGCGTGAACGGGCGCAGCGTCTGCGGTTCGCTGTACAGCTGCAGGGTCCCGATGACGGAGAACAGGCCGGTGAGCACCAGCGCTGGGGCGACGAGGGGCACCTTGATGCGCAGCGCTACCTGCACTTCGGAAGCGCCGTCGATGCGGGCGGCCTCGTAGATCTCGGTGGGGATCGCGCGGAGCGAGGTGTAGATGATGATCATGTTAAAGCCCACCCCGGACCACAGAGCGATATTCGCGAGGGAGAAGTAGAGCGTGGGCGTGCCGAAGAAGTCCAGCGCTCCGCCGCCGAGAGCGCGGGAGATGTCGCTGAGAGGGCTGGTGCTGGGGAGGTAGAGGAAGCCCCAAAGTAGGCTCGCGATCACCCCGGGGACAGCGAAGGGCAGGAAAATTGCGGTGCGCGTGAAGCTCTGGAACCGCACGCGGGGGGTGTCTAGGAGCAGTGCGAACAGGAGCGCGAGTCCGAGGACGCTGGGGATGGAGATCGCCCCGTAGAGGAAAACCCGGCCAAGGCCCGCGACGAATTCGGTATCGGTGAGCGCGGTGATGTAGTTCTCGAAGCCGATGAAGGTCTCTTCGCGGCGGCCGAAAGCGCCGCCGGCTCCGACGCGGAAGCCGCGAAAGCTGAGGTAGATCGCGTAGATGATCGGGATGATGAGGAACGCGGCGAACAAGATGATCGCCGGAGCGGCGAACATCCACGGCGTGAACGCTCCTTGAGTCGAACGGCGGCGTCTCGGCTGCCCTGCGGTCGGGCGATGCGGTGGCGCGATGGTGGCGGTAGGCGATGACATCAGTGTCCAGACTCGAGTGCCGACGGTGCTGGGATAGGTGGAGGGGAGGAGCTGCGGCCGCGCCGCAGCTCCTCCCGAAGGTGGCTACTCCTCGACGGAGTAGCCGGTCTTCTTCAGGTCGGCGACGACTGCGTCCTGGGTGGCGGTGTAGACGTCGCGGAAGGACGTGCCGTTCAGGGCTGCGGCGTTCATGGCGTCGTTGAACACGGTCTGCGCGACGTTGACGTTCGGTCCCCAGGTGACGGGGATGGTGGTGTCCTCGATGACCTGGTCGGCGATCGTGTAAAAGTTCGCCTGGTCAGGCATGAGGGCCGGGGGTGCGCTCTCGGCGGTTGCCTCGCGGCCGCCGTTACCGCCCGGGTAGAGATCGAGCGTCAGCAGGAGCTTCGAGCCCTCATCGGATGTTGACAGCCAGGTAGCGAACTTCGCGGCGGCTTCGGCATCCGACGACTTCTCGGGCACGAAGTAGGCCGATCCGCCGATGAACGGCACGGACGCGTCGCCCTCGGTCCACTGGGGGAGGGGCGCGGATTCCCACTTGCCGGCGGTGTCGGGGGCAACGGCGTTGATGACGCTGGGCACCCAGGATGCCGCAGCCCAGGAGAGGACCTTGCCATCGTTGATCTCCGCGTTCCACTCCGGGGTCACGAGGGCCTCGACCTTGACGAGGTCACGCTCGACGAGGTCCTGCCAGAAGTCGGCGGTCGCGAGCGACTCCTCGCTGTCGATGCCGACCTTCCAGGTGTCTCCGTCGTTGGTCCACCACTCGGCGCCCGCCTGTGCCGCCTGGGCGGCGAAGAACTGGAACTCGCCCGGGTCGAAGCTGGAGATGTAGACCGTGGGGTCCGCGGCATGGATCTTCTCGGCCGCCTCGGCGTACTCGGCCCACGTGGTGGGGACTTCGACTCCGTACTGCTCGAAGAGGTCCTTGCGGTAGGTGAACATGGCGGGGCCGATGTCCTGCGGGACGCCGTAGACGCGGTCGTCAAAGGTCGTGAGGTCCCAGATGTTGTCCGCGACGTCACCCTTGGTGTCGGCGACGTCGTCGGTGATGTCTTTCACGACGCCGGCCACGACGAGTGACGGCAGGGCCCGATACTCGACCTGGACGATATCCGGGGTCTTGTCGGCCCGGTCAGCGGCGAGCAACTTCGAGGAGGTGTCGGCGGTACCGCCGACCTCGGAGAGCTTGACGGTCACGTCGGGGTTGAGCTCGTTGTACCGGTCGACGATGGCCTGCGCTTTGGGGTCGTTGCCCTTGACGGAATAGGTCCAGAAGTCCAAGATCACCGGGCCATCGGCGGCGGTGTCTCCGCTAGCGCCAGCGGAGCAGGCGGACAGCGAGAGGGTAAGAGCCCCAGCCATGGCGAGTGCTGTAACGAGGGGGCGGCGTCGACGGGCCTTCGGGGCCGATCGGCGTGCGTAGGGGCGCGGTGCTGACATGTCACATCTCCTTCGACGTGTGCGGAGCGAAGGCAATGCTCGGCCTCCGAGTGCGTGTTCCCATGATCATGAAAACGTTGCCATACTGTCAAGTGTTCACGTTGTCATCGTCACGTATACGCCGATCAGCGGCGCTTGGAGTCATCCATGAGCACGTTCCACAATCCCGTCCTCCCAGGCATGAACCCCGACCCCTCGATCTGTGCAGTGAGGGAGGAGTACTTCCTCGTGACATCGTCATTTGCCTACTGGCCCGCGATTCCCGTCCATCGCAGCCGGGACCTCGTCCGCTGGGAGCCGATCGGCCATGTGCTGGATCGGGCCGAGCAGATAGATCTGAACGGTCTCGAGATGTCCGACGGGATCTGGGCGCCGACCATACGCCACCACGAGGGCATCTTCTACGTGGTCTTCACCGTCGCCCGAGACCGGCGGGGCAGCGTGAACTTCGTCACTACAGCGACCGATGCCGCCGGCCCGTGGACGCAGCCCGTGATCCTCGACGCCGAGGGCATCGACCCCTCGCTGTTCTTCGACGACGACGGCCGCTGCTGGTTCACCGCATGCCGCGACGCAGAGGACCCCACCCTGCGCGGCCCTGCTGAGCTATACCTTCAGGAGCTCGATCTGCATGACCTGCGGTTGATCGGTCAGGTTCACGTGCTCTGGAATGGCGCCCTCTCAGGCGCTTGGGTGGAGGCCCCGCACATTTACAAGCGCGAAGGCATCTACCACCTGATCGCGGCCGAAGGCGGGACCGAACGGAACCATGCCGTCACGGCCGCCCGATCCACCTCGGTTACGGGCCCCTATCGGACCGATCCCCGGAGCCCACTTCTGACGCACCGTCACCTCGGCGAGAGCGCGACCATCCAGAACGTCGGTCACGCCGACCTAGTGGACACGCCTGCCGGGGAGACCTGGGCGCTAGTGCTGGGTACCCGGCCGATAGATGGTGCGCACACCCTCGGCCGGGAGGTGTTCCTCGTGCCCGCCACATGGACCGACGATGGTCTCGTGCTGGCGCCAGGGAAAGGCCGCGTCACGGAGGTTGAGCGCAGGCCCCTCGGGCCGTACGCCGAGGAGGCACGACTCGGGTCAGCGCTGCCGGAGCGTGAGCGATTCGCGAATGCCGGGCTCCCGTGTGAGTGGCGGAGCCTTCGCGGTCCAGTTCGGGAGCATTCAGGTGCCCCCGGCGAGGGCCTATCCTTGATCGCATCCGTCGACGCGCTCTCGAGCAGCGGGACACCGACCTTCGTCGCCCGCCGGCAAGAGCACCATCGGTTCGAAGCGAAGACATGCGTGTCGTTCCAGCCGGAGACCGCCTCGGAGGAGGCAGGACTTGCGGTCTTCCAGGATTCAGGCCACTACGCCACGCTCGCCGTGAGCCGGGATGAGTATGGGAAGCGGATCGTGCGGTTCCGCCGGTCCGACGTGTCAGGAACAAGCGGCGAGGTCGCACTCTCGCACGACGGTGACGCAGTCCTCCGGGTCATCGGTGACGACGACGCCTATGTATTTTCCTGCTGGCACGACCGCGAATGTGATTGGCTCACGCTCGGCAAGATACCCCGCGCCTGGTTCAGCACGGAGCATGCCGGAGGCTTCGTCGGCGTGCACGTCGGCGTACACGCGACCGGTGCCTCGGAGAAAGGGTCCCGCCCAGCACGCTTCTCATGGTTCGAGTACGCGCCCCGGTTCGATAGTGCGAAGGCGGCGTCTCACTCCGTGATAGCCGCCAACTAGGAGCGTAAGGGCGAGGCTGTCTTACCCTCGGCGCGGAGCGGCGGTGCTCTTCCGCACCACGAGAGTGGGCGCTATCTGCCGGCGCGCGGGCGCCTGCCCTGTCATGGTCGAAATGAGCGTCGCGATGGCGGTGCTGCCCAGTGTCACGAAATCCTGACGCACGGTGGTGAGGGCCGGGACGAAATGATCCGCTCCTGCGATGTCGTCGAAGCCCACAAGGGAGATGTCTCTGGGAACGGATATGCCCAGTTCCGCGAGTGCCGACAAGGCGCCGAGTGCCATGAGGTCATTCCCTGCGAAGATCGCTGTCGGGAGACCGCTAGGGCCCGCCGCTAGTTCGGTGGTAAGCCGATACCCGCTGGCCGCGGTGAAGTCACCCTGCAGCATTTCTTGCGGCGCCCCGGGCGATAACTCCAGCTCGTCCCGCCAGCCCTGGACTCGTGCAACCGCATCGTACGTCTCGGCGTTTCCGGCGAGGTGCACGATGCGCTCATGGCCAAGATCGAGCAAATGCCGCACGGCAAGGCGTGCGCCAAGCTCCTGGTCGAGCTCGACGAAGCTGATCCTGGGGTTCGGTGCGCTACCGGACATGACTACGCTCATCGGGATGTCCGCAACGATGTCGGACAACGCATCGACGGCGACCTGACGTGCGGCGATGACAGCCACACCCTCCACGGACTGGTCAGTGAGGCGACGGACCATCTCCGCCAGGTCAGCGGCCGCGCCTCCCTGCCAGCTCGCCAGGTTGATCTCATATCCGGCAGCTCGTGCGGTCGTCTCGATGCCGAGTAGTACGCGGGGCAATTCATAGAGGCCAGACCCCGCCATGACCACGCCGATCGTGGACGACCGTTTGCTCTTCAGTGCTCGTGCGACGGTGTTGCGCCGGTACCCGAGCTGAGCGATCGCCGCCTCGACGCGCGCGCGTGTCTCCGGGCGCACGGACGGATGCCCGTTTAGTACGCGGCTCACTGTGACGTGCGAGACGCCGGCGAGTTTCGCAACGTCAACCATCCCCGGTGCTCGACCCATGACCTGGACTCCCGCTCTGGACGTTTTCTTGGCGTTGTGCTGATGATCCCACAGCCTCGGGTAGGCGTGCGCGGCGTCAGGGGACAACCCGGTTGCCTCGACGTCCCGTCGACCAAGCCTTCCCCGTCGCCGATGGACTTCACCGCAGAGACGTAGCTCGTGCTTTATGTCTGGTCGGACGAGTGCGACCTTACGGCGCGGGCGCACGGAGTGCTTAGCGGGTCCGCTGAGATGCTGGTCGTCCAGGGCGGCATCGAAGATAGATACCTCATCGCCCTACGGCGACTGATGCCGCGCGCTGTTGCTCGGACTGAGCTAATGGAGAAGAGGCCCTGTTCCGCGTCTCGGGCAGGGCCTCTTGCCGTTTTTGATTAGTGAGATCTAGCGGCATAAGGGTATGCCTGCATACGATATCTCATCTATTACTCGAATGCCGATGGTTTACGCGCACTGTATATACGAGCAGGGGTTATCGGGATTGAACCACGACGAAGGCGCTTCATATGCGGCCATGTCATGTTGCGGCTGAGCGTGTGACTGAATCGGTAGATTTAGCATGCCAAAGGCTATGGCCGAGGTGGCGCTGATTAAGCATGATACTATCACCACAGTCGCGTATGCGATTGATTTATGTATGATATATACTTTCCCGAACATCACAATTACACGTGCCAAAATCGGAGGGAGGGGAAGGCGACTGGATACTTGGCGTCAAAGCTTGATGTGTATTTGTAAATGTAGTTCGTCACCATGGAATCGCAAGGGTCGCCGTTTACGTATCCTATTTCCCTTGCAAACTCCTCACATGTCATCATATAGCGTCGCTCCCGCACATGCGAGGAGCTATAAGCGGCACCATAGTAGGTGCTCATGAAATTGAGCTTTTTTGCACATGTGTCACCGCTATCTTTCTCGACTTTTGTAACGAGACCAGTGCCCACGCGGTCTGAATCGGTGCTTGAGTTGTACGCAACGCATACGCGGTACCCAGATTGCGCATGTGCTGCAGGCGTGACTCCTGCCAGAACCAGGGCCACGGTGAACAGCGCGGCCAGTGGTATCCGTACGATGCGAGTCGCGTAAGTGAACATTCGGCTCTCCTCTCTCCTTCATGTCGTTTCGAAAAGACGCGGCAGTGTGTCCGACTGTTAGAACGCTACCTAGCTGCCGTCTACCGACTGAATTTTGTTCACAGGTGTCCCCTGGCTTAGCAGAGGGGCCGTGTCGGCTCTCCTTGGAGGCGTCCCGCTCCGATCGCATCGTCACGGCGGATCCGACGGGGGAGCGTCCCCCGCGACGCGAGCTCCGCGCGGAGGACCTCGAGATCCCGCACGGTGACCTCCGCCCCGTGCACGCGGACGGATGATCCTCGGGAACGCCGACACGACGGTGTCGCCGACGGCCGTGAGCATGGTCTCGCCGGGTCGAGCGATCCGGCGGAGAGGATCAGCATGGACTTCGCATCGATCAGGATCATCACGGACGACGTCGACCGGCTCGCGCGCTTCTACGAGGAGGTGCTGGGAGTCGTCGCCGCGCGACCGGCCCCCGTCTTCGCGGAGCTGAGGACCGGAGGCGGTGCCGTCGCGATCGGCAGCCGGGCCACCGTCGCCATGCTGGGGGAGGCGACGCCGCAGCCGACGAGCGCAGCTACTGCGGCCCTGAGTCGATGTGGGATCGCCTCGAGTGTCTTGCACCAACCCGACTCGTAGCTTGGACAGGAGTAGTTGAGCGCGCCGTCTGCCTCGTTATGGCACCCAGCATCTGCAGTCGATACGCATCTGCACCCGACGTGGTACTCAATTTCCAGCCCTCCGGTAGTTTGCGGGCCATGGCCATGGCCATGGGCACGGCCCCGCGGTGGTATGACAAGGGAGCACGCGAATAACAATCTACCCTGATGTGTAAGGAGTGCTCTGAGTTGGCGGTAGTGCCCGCCGTTGTCGGTCAGCCCATCTGCCGGAGATAGTCTCTCGGGTTCGCGTCCCACCACTCACGACTGTGAACGATGCGCGTCGGGAATGTTGCGAGCTTTTTCTGGCGGTTGCAGGAACTACCGATTGCGATTGCCGCTGATTGCCCGTTAAGCGGAACGCTGTTCCATCCATAGTGCACGGGAATGCAGAGTGTCGGTGCGGGTCCTTCCGTCGTGTAAACCATGACGGCGTGAACCTTTGGATTTGTGACACTCAGCATGATGGCGTTGTCCCGAGGCGCCGCGTGAGTGGGGTTGGGCAGCTCCGCTGCGTTCGCCGCAACAGTGCCACCTAGTGCGATCGCAGTGCTGAGGATGATAGACAGGGTGCTAGTGCGCAAGGCGCGGTTTTGGACAAAGGTCATGGTCGTCTTTCTATCTGGGGTCATGGGTGGGTACCTACCCTAGGAGCTATCCTGTAATGCAACTCCACTTATACACAGGGTCAGGCGCGGTCCCGAGCTCGGCAGCACTCAGCAGTACTTGACTTCGGCCGCGCGGCTACAACTGCGGCTGAATCGGCGCTGATGATCGTGATGGCGGTACACAAACAGACTGCGCTTGGATCGCTTGAGATCGCAACACGACTTTGCGTGGAATAGTCTCCAATGAACGAGATCGTAGTCGTCCTGTACCGAAACTACAGGTTCCGACGTGCGGAGTTATCCAGCAAAGAAACAGCAGCTGAAGCGGCTGCTGGCTGAGTTTGCATCTGACATAGGTCAGGCTTCCCAAGGGCCGGCCCCTTTCGGTTTGTGCCCGTCAGTCCGTGGTCGACGTAGATCCGTTCAGCCGTAACGCCGAGGGCCGCTACCGCGTCCTGCTGCGCGGTGACGCCCTGTGCGTCCAGCGAGACGGGGGCGATGAGTTGTCCTGTCACACATTGCTCGTCCGATATGGCCTCCACGTTCCTGGTGCTGTGGAACGAGATGCTCTTGGATGTCAGCCTGCCGACCCTCATCGCCGATCTCGCCATCGCCCCGTCAGCAGGCCAGTGGCTGAACACTGGTACCCCTTGACCCTCGCGGACCTGATCTCCGCGACGAGGTTCGTCATGCGGCGCTTCCACCTGTGGGCGATCTTCCGCACCGCCCTATAGGTGTTCGTCGTCGGTACGGCCGTCCCCACCGTCGCACCGGGCTTCGGGGTCCTCCTCTTCGGTCGGATCATCCAGGCCGTCGGGACGGCGGTGGTTCTGCCCCTGCTGATGACCACGGCGATCCGGCTGATCCCGTAGTCGCGTCGCGGCCGCATCGTGGCGCTGGTGATCGCGGTGCCGGCCACAGCCCTCCGGCTGTGGGGCCCGTGGTGTCAGGGCTTGGCCTGACGTTCCTGCCGTGGCGGTTCCTGTTCATCCTTGTACTGCCGCTCGCGGTCATCGCCTGATCGCCGGTGCGCTGGAGCTGAAGAACGTCTTGATCCCGGAGCACGCGCCGCTGGACCTGCTATCCCTCGCGCTGTCCGCTTCGGGGCCCTGGCGCTGGGGTTGTCCCTCATCGGGGAGTCCGCCTCGGGGCACGCTGCGGTGCCGCCGCTGGTGCCCATCGCCATCGGCGTCGTCGGTGTGGTGGCGTTCGTCATGTGCCAGGTGGCGCTGCAGCGACAGGGGGAGGCGTTCCTGGACATGCGCATCTTCCGCAGCAGGAAGTTGTGATTGCGGTGCTGACCACGTCCTCCGATGCCATGAACGGCTTCGGGGTCGCGCTCGTCCTGACGGGTGCGCTGGGGCTCAGGACGCTCGCGATCAGTCTGTTCCTGCTCCCGGGAGGTGTCGTTATCTCGGTCGTGTCCGCGCTCGGCGGGCACGTCTGCGACCGCTTCGGCCCTGTGCCTCTGACTATTCCGGGAGGCGTGATCCGGGCCGCGAGCATCTGGTTCCTCAGCACTCTGGACGACACCAGCAGCTTGGGAGCGCACCTGGGCGGGTATCTCAACATGACGGCGCGCCAGGGGATGATCTGGGGCCCTGTCACCACGCTCGCCCTGCTGTCGCTGCGCTCAGAAATGTATCCCTACGGCACGGAGGCCGGCACCACCGTCCAGCAGCTTGCCGGCACCGTCGGGGGCGCCCGCATCGGTACATCTGATGCGCGATGACTCACGTATCAGCGCTGTGAGTGATGGCGACAGTCTTGTCCTCCTGCCTCGTAGCATCGCGGGCATCGCTATCAACAAGCCAACGGGCCATGGAGGACAGGAGCTTCGACCTGCAGCCTCCGCGGCATCGAGAGGAGACATGTCTATGGTCCGCAAGACGGGTTCAACGCGCGGTAGCGCCTTCAGCCGACGAGGGTTTCTTGCCGCCGCCGCGACGTCGATCGGCGCCGTCGTCGTTCGGGAACCGGGAGCCGGTCCGGCCAACGCTTCCGCTCGCGTGGACGAGTCGAGCGCGGACATCGCGCGCATCCTGCTGGGCATGTCGTTGGAGCAGAAAGTCGGGCAGCTGTTCGTGATCGCCGTGTCCGGTGGAACACCCGCGACCACGGACGCAGCGGCCATCAGTGCAAACCGGTCCGCCTACGGTGTCGGCACCCCGGCGGAGGTAGTGGCGACGCACCGGCCGGGTGGCATCATCTACTTCGCAGGGGATAGGGGCAACCTCGTCCTCCCGCCTCAGATCTCCCAGCTCTCCGACGGCCTGCAGCGCGCCGCTGAGAACGCCGGCGCCGTCCCGCTGCTGATCTCCACCGATCAAGAGCAGGGTGGGTACGTCGTGCGAGCACCGGGGACGCTCCTCCCCGGCCAGATGGGACTCGCATCCAGCCCCACGACCTCATCGGACGTCTCTTCGGCCGCGGCGATCACTCGAGACGAGCTGCGCGCCATGGGCATCAACCAGGCGTTCGCGCCTGTGGTGGACGTGGCGTCCAATCCCGCCAACCCCGTCATCCATGTCCGCTCCTTCGGCGACGAGCCCGGTCGCGTCGCATCGCTGGCCACGACGCAGATTCGCACATTCCAGAAGCGGGGCGGGATCGTGGCCGCGGCCAAGCACTTCCCTGGGCACGGCGATACCGACACCGACAGTCACACCGGACTCCCGGTCATCGGCCGTAGTCGCGCGGAGCTCGAGCGCATCGACCTTCCGCCGTTCGCCGCGGCTGTCCGGGCGGACGTGGGCGTCATTATGACGGCGCACATCGTTGTACCGGCGCTCGATCCCAGCGGTGATCCGGCGACACTGTCCCAGCCGATACTCACGGGGCTGCTTCGCGAGGAGCTCGGGTACGACGGTGTCGTGATCACCGATGCCCTCGATATGGCCGGCGTCCGCCAGCGATACACCGACGCCCGCGTCCCCGTCCTTGCGCTGAAGGCCGGTGCGGATCAGCTTCTCATGCCCCCGGACTTCGCGGCCGCTCGCGACGGGGTGCTCGCGGCCATCCGCGACGGGGAACTGACAGAGCAGCGCATCGACGAATCGGTCACTCGGATTTTGCGCCTCAAGCAGCGCTTCGGGCTCCTCACCGCTCCGCGAGCCCGGGCGGAGGTATCTGTCGTAGGAAGCCCCACGCATCTAGCCATGGGTGTCGCCATCACCGATCGGACCATCACGCTCCTCAAGGACGACCTCCGCCTCATCCCGCTGAGACGAGGTCCGCAAAAAATCCTCGTCACCGGGTGGGGTGACGTCACGACTCGAAAGCTTGGAGATGTGCTCACCTCGCACGGCGCCTCGGTCGCCGTCTTCGCTACGGGCCTCTCGCCAGACGCGACAGCTGTGCAGGATGCTCTGGCGCGTGCACAAGATGTTGACCTCGTAGTCGTGTGTACTCGAAACCTAGGCGTCCCAGGTAGCCAGGGGCAGGTAGATCTCGTGGCCGCCCTAGGCGAGTCTGACACCCCGCTCATCTCCGTCGCGGTGCTCGAGCCCTACGACATCGCCCATGTACCCAAGGTGAGCACGCATCTCCTGACGTACTCATATGCCTTGAATGCGCTGGAGGCGTTGGGCCGCGTCCTTTACGGGGATGTGGTGCCGACGAGCAGGCTGCCCTTGGATATCCCGCGGAGCGACGGCACGGGCGTGCTCTACGCGCGCGGATCGCACGTGAGGCTGCACCGCTCGTGATGTTCCGCTCATGCTCCACTCGGAGTGCCTAGCTCGTTTCAGCGACTCAGCTGGCCTTTTGGATCGCGGACATCCGTCAGGCCGCGCAGTCGGCGGCCCTTGCGACGGTCGTGCTCTCGCAGAGCGCGGAGGAGGGCGCCTCGTTCGCCATCCAGTTGGTGGCGCAGCTCGAGACCTCGCTCGACATGACGAGGAAATTTATCGCCTGCGAGTTGCTCGGGACGATCCGGCTCGTTCGTCGCCGCGGAGTGGCGGGCGATATGAGGGGCGCCTTCGCGCAAGCCTACGACCGCGCGGAATCTACGTTCGAGGCCGACGACGCGGACGCAGATCTACGTCCCGACCTCGATCGCCTTGCCGCTCTGGTTTAGTGGATCGCTGATGTGGCGTCCGACTGAACCCTGCTGCACCGCGCGTGGCGCCGTGGCAGGCCTGCCTCCTGACACCGTGGCTTGGGCAGCGCCTGTCTGGCTGCTTGGCTTCTTCAGCCCCACAACTCTTTATGTGACATAACGCAGATTATCAGTGGTAGAACCGGCTCGGCCGTTGTCCCGCGAGCGTCTGTATTGAGGGCTCCGCAGGCGCCCGAAGGACTTGAGCTTCGAACGGCCGTCGTGCTGGTTCGCCGTTGTACGTCATTCTTCGCCTCGAGGTCGCGCTGCGCTCCGGGCTGGCGCATGTATCGGGTGACGACAAGCGGGCTGGCGAACTCATCCGAAGGCGGCTTCCTCCGGGTCTTGGTAGCCGCGCAACGTGCCCCGATGTGGTCTCGTGGGCGACTTGCTTTCCGCGCGGGCGCACAGCTTCGCGCCTGGGAAGTCCTTGACCCGCAATCTTTCTGAAAGCGCTTGCACAAATGGCCCAGCATGTGCATGATCCCTGATAGCGCTTTCACACAGACGTGACGGCCGGACGAAGTACGAAGGAGTACAGACGTTGTCGATCTTCACCTGGTTCCCCGCTCGGAAGGCGCTACTCAGCTGCACCGCTGCCGCAGGCGTGCTCGCACTCGGCCTGACCGGCACGGAGTTCATCGCCGCGCCACAGTCCGCTTCAGCCGCTACGAGCCGTGTCGTCGTCGACTTCGGGACGACGACCGGTTCGTTCCGCGGCGGTGCCACGGGCACGCTCTACGGCCTCGGTGACGACGGGTCCCCGTCGCCGGCCGTGCTCGAGGGGGCGCGAGTGACCAACACCTCGCAGAAGCCGCCGCAGGGCGCGCAGCACCCGAACGGCGATGCTCTCGACGTCGAGCAGGACTTCTTCGCCGCTGGCGGCCAGGACCTCTACGTCTACGCGCAGGACATGTACCCGGACTGGGCCTACAACGGCGGGCAGCGACCGGGCGACGCGAACCGCGACGGCGAGTGGGACTACCTGCCCATCCTCCGACAGGTCGTCGACTCCATCGCCACCAACTCCGAGCACCCCGACAAGTACGTCTTCATCCCCTTCAACGAGCCGGACGCCGGCAACTGGTACCCGAACTGGAGCACGCAGAAGACGCAGTTCCTCGCCGACTGGTCCGCCGCATACGTCGAGATCCAGAAGATCTACGCTGCACACGGCCTCGGCAAGGCCAAGGTAGGCGGCCCCGGCGACTCCGCATGGCACGCCGACCGTAGCCGCGACTTCCTCGTCTACGCCAAGGAGAAGTCCCAGCTGCCCGACGTGTTCATCTGGCACGAGCTCGGCACCCAGAACCTCGCCACCTTCCGCAGCCACAACGCCGAGTACCGCGGATTCCTCCGCGAGCTCGGCATCCCGGACATCCCCGTCAACATCACCGAGTACGGCATGCTCCGCGACATGGGCGTCCCCGGACAGCTCATCCAGTGGTTCTCCATGTTCGAGGAGCAGAAGGTCGACGCACAGACCGCCTACTGGAACTACGCCGGCAACCTCTCGGACAACAGCGCCCGCAGCAATGGTGCCAACGGCGGCTGGTGGATGTTCAAGTGGTACGGCGACCTCGCCGGCAGCCGCACCGTCAAGGTCACTCCCCCGCAGGCGAACGTCGCCGACACCGTCCAGGCCATCGCCGCCCGGGATGACGCCGACGGCGAGGCGACCGTGCTCGTCGGCGGCGGAGCCTCCGACATCGCCCTGGACCTGTCGGGACTCGACTCGGCGACCTTCGGTACGAGCGTCGACGTCGTCGTGCGTGCCGCACGCCTGAATGGCGCTGAGGGCCTCTCGGGGCAGCCGCCCGTCGTACTGTCGAGCCGTATCTCCCTGGCTTCCGGCGCCGCCTCTGTCACGATCCCGAACTCCGACCGCTATGCCGCGTACGAGGTGCAGATCACCAAGCCGCTCGCGCAGCGACCGGTAGTCGACACGTCCCTCGTCAGCAGCGTCGAGGCAGAGTCCGCCGCCTTGCAGAGTGCTAGCGCATTCACCCAGGACCCCGCCCGCGAATGGTCGTTCATGGCCTCGGCCGGCCGCGATGTCGGCGGCTTCAACCAGGTCGGCTCTTCCGCGACCTGGAACGTGACCGTGCCTCGGGACGGCACCTATCGGCTCTCGGTCCTCGCCGGTGCGAACCAGGCGCCTGGGCAGCATGCCCTGTTCGTCGACGGATCCTTCAACCAGCTCGTGAAGTACTCCGCGGACCTGTCCTACACCTACCGCGGCAGCACGGATGTCCTCGTACCCCTGACCGCCGGCACCCACTCGCTCTCGCTGCGCGCCAGCCGCGACGGCCAGAACAAGCTCCCCGGCAGCGACATCACCCTCGACCGGTTCGAGCTCCGCGACGCCACCAACGGCGAGCCCACCACCTACCCCGCCACAGAGGCACGCCTCGCGTCCGGCGCGCAGCTGGTCTGGGGCCAGTCCCGCACTGCCAGCAACGGTGGAGCGCGCCTCACCGGCTCCGGTACGGCATCGTTCTTCGTGACCGCGGCGGAGAGCGGCTACCACGACGTCGCCGTCCGCTACACGACCACCGGGGCCTCCTCGCTTGGGGTGACGGTCGCCGACCGGAGCGTTCCGGCCGGTAGCGTCACCGCGGCCGGAGCGTGGACGACCATTGTCCGCGTGTGGCTGACGCAGGGCGTCAACGACATCGGCATCTCCTCGAACACGGGCGCCGTCGTCACCGACGTCACCACCACCCGCGGATCCGCGCAGCGCGCCGCGGACACCGCATCCGGCAACGCAGTGCGGGTCGAGGCGGAGCAGCTCACCCGTGCCGGCGGGACCATCGTCCGGACGCTCCCCGCGAGCAGCGGATCCAACGGCTCCGCAGATGCGCAGGGCGCCGTCACCGTCCTCGGCAACCTCGGAGCAGGGGCCGGTAACACCGCGACCATGGCCCGCCCCGCAGGCCTGGGCGCCGGCGACTACGTGCTGACCCTGTCGGCATCCAACGCCGACAAGACGCCCGCGATCAACTACAACCCCCAGGTCATCAGCCGCTTCGTCGACGTCACCGAAGCAGGCGGGACGCAGACGCGCGTGACCGCCCGGCACAACTACTCCTGGAGCAGCTTCTGGGACTACGCGCAGCCCATCACCCTCACCACGCCGAGCGGCGCACTCACCTTCGGCAACGCGACCGCGTGGGCACCGGACATCGACACCGTGACCCTCGCCAAGCGTGCCGTCGGCACACCCACCACCACCTCCCGCTGAGCTCGCCCACCTCCGAGCTACCCACGCCGGCCGGTGACCCACCCGTCGCCGGCCGGCTCCTCGCCCGCATCGCGGGCACGAAAGGACCCCCCCATGACCCTCGACCGCCTCCTCGCCTCCCCGGACGACGCGTCGACCTCCGCCCTGCCTGCCGTCATCCGGTGGAGCGCGCCTGGACTGACCCTCAAGTTCGCGCACGGCGACGGCCCTGTGCGACTCATCCGGGCCACCACCACCGGCGTCGACGTGCACATCCCCGGATCGATCCCCGCAACCGACGTCATCGCCGCCGGACACGGTCGCACCCTCGTCGGATCACGCCTCGTGCAGTCCCGCCTCGGCGCCTCCCTCCGGCTCGCCGCCGTCCTACCCACCAGGGACGGCGGCCTCGACCTCGTCTCCGACTCCCCTGACGGGCTGCGGATCACCCTGCACCTGCGCACCGCCGGACAAGCGGCCTTCACCGCCACCACGACCATCGAGAACACCGGCGACACCGTCATCGACCTGCACGCCGTCACATCCTGGGCCAGCGCCCTCGGCTCCCGAGCCGACACCGGACACGGAGTCGCGGACTGGGACCTCCTCCAGGGGCGCAGCGACTGGCTGGGCGAGGGCCGCTGGTCCACGAGCCAGCTGCGCAGCGTCCTGCCCTCGCTGAACCAGGCCATGACCGGTCACACTCCCCGTTCCGCGAACCGGCGCAGCTCCCAGGGCACCTGGTCCACGGGCGGATCCATGCCCCTCGGCGGAGCCGTGTCCACCGCCCGCGGCATCACCTGGCTGTGGCAGGTCGAGAACAACGGACCGTGGCGGTGGGAGATCGGCGAGCACGTCGACGACGTGTTCATCGCCCTCGCCGGCCCCACCGACATCGACCATCAGTGGCAGCAGCCGCTCGCACCCGGAGAGTCCTTCACGACCGTTCCGGCGACGATCGCGCTCGGCGCCGACCTCGACTCAGCGGCCGCGGCGCTGACGCGGCACCGCCGCCTCACCCGCCGCCCGCACCCGGACAACACGCGTCCCGCCATCGTCTTCAACGACTACATGAACACCCTCAACGGCGACCCCACCACGCAGAAGCTGCTGCCCCTCGTCGACGCGGCAGCCGCGGTCGGGGCGGAGGTGTTCTGCATCGACGCCGGCTGGTACGACGACGGCGGCGACTGGTGGCCCAGCGTCGGCGCCTGGCAGCCCTCCAACGTCCGCTTCTCCGGCGGACTCGCCGAAGTGACCGACCGGATCCGTTCCCACGGGATGGTGCCCGGACTCTGGCTCGAGCCGGAGTCCGTCGGGGTCCTCAGCCCGATCGCCTCATCGCTGCCCCCGGAGGCCTTCCTGCAACGCGCCGGGCAGCGGATCCTCGAACAGGACCGCCTCCACCTCGACCTCCGGCACCCTGCCGCCCGCGCCCACCTCGATGAGGTCGTCGACCGCCTGGTACAGGATTTCGGCGTGGGCTACTTCAAGCTCGACTACAACACCGACCCGGGAGCGGGGACCGACGTCGACTCACCCAGTCCCGGAGCGGGGCTCCTGGGCCATTCCCGCGCCGTGCTCGACTGGCTCGACGGGGTCCTCGACCGCCACCCCGACCTCATCCTCGAGGCCTGCTCGTCCGGGGCCATGCGCGCCGACCAGGCGATCCTCTCCCGTGTGCAGGCGCAGTCCACCTCCGACCAGCAGGACTACCTCCTGTACCCACCCATCGCCGCGGCGGCGCCGCTCTCGATGCTCCCCGAGCAGGCGGCCAGTTGGGCGTACCCGCAGTCATCCATGACGGACGAGCAATCCGCGTTCTGCCTCGTCACCAGTCTCCTCGGCAGGTTCTTCCTCTCCGGCTACCTCAACACCATGGACGACACCCAGATGGCTCTCGTCCGCGAGGCCGTCACGGCGGCCCACGAGATCCGCGGCGATCTGGTCCGCTCCGCACCGAGCTGGCCCTCCGGGTTGCCTGCCTGGGAGGACCGGTTCGTCAGCGTCGCCCTCGTCACCGAAGCCCGCTTCCTGGTGTCCGTCTGGGACCGCGGTGAACCGTCCGACGAGCACACCCTCGAGTTCCCCTCGCTGCGGGGCACGGACGTCGACATCGACGTCGTCTTCCCGCAGCACCTCACCCCCTGGCAGGCCAGCTGGAACGCCGCCACGGGCACCCTGACCGTCCGTTCGACCGCCGACACCGTCGGCGCGCGCACGTTCGCCCTCACGCCGCTCGCGTCGTGAACACCCTCCCCTCCCACCGCACCGCACCCCGAAGGACCGACCGATGAAGCTCACCTGGAAGACCGGCGCGACGGCCGTCGCCGTGGCCGCCGCCCTCACCCTGACCGCCTGCAGCGACCCCGGAGCCGGAGGCGGCAGCTCCGGCCCCGTCACGTGGCCCGCGCAAGACGCCGATCTCACCGGCACCACCCTCACCATCTGGGCCGCCCAGAACAGCTCGAAGACCGCGGACAGCGTCATCGACGGCTTCGAGGCGGCGACCGGTGCGAAGGTGGAGGTGCAGACGATCCCGGATCCCTACGAGCAGGGCATCCAGACCAAGGTCGCCACCGGCGACATGCCCGACCTCGCGTTCTGGCAGCCGACCGCCTCCAGCCTCACCGCTCTCAACGCGAAGCAGAACCTGCAGCCGCTGGACGGTGCTCCCTGGCTCGACACCTACGACGCCAACTACGCGGACATCACCGGACTGCTCGACGACACCCGCTACGCCGCGCTCGTCACCACCCCGGCGGTCGAGGGCGTCTACTACAACAAGCAGGTCCTCGCCGACGCCGGCATCACCGAGATCCCCACCGACTGGGACTCCTTCCTCACCACCGCCCGCGAGCTCAAGGCACAGGGCAAGACCCCCTTCTACGAGATGGGCGCCGACAAGTGGGCCACCCAGTGGTGGGTCTCCGTCATGCTCGCCGACGCCGCGAAGGACGGTCTCTGGGACCGCGTCAACCAGAACGAGGAGAAGTTCACCGACGCCACCATCCAGGGTGCCATCGACGACTACAAGGGACTCATCGACGAAGGCCTGTTCAACGCCGACATCAAGACCGCCACCTTCGAGGACCAGGGCGACGCGCTCCTCGCCGGCGACGCCGCGATGGTCGTGCAGGTCAACTCGTTCTTCGGACAGCTGCAGGCCAAGGCCGACACCGCGGAGCTCGACGAGAAGATCGGCTTCTTCCCCATCTCCCCCACCGGCAACGTCGCCACCTTCATCCCCGACCAGAGCAACGCGCTCGTCGCGTTCGCTACCGGAGACGCCAAGCAGGAGGAGGCGTCGCGCCAGTTCCTGTCCTACTGGCTCGGTGACGGGTACCAGGCGTTCGTCGACGCGCAGCAGACCGTGCCGCTGATCTCAGGCATCGAGACCCCGGCCGGTGTCCCCGAGGCGCTCCGCGCCGCGTCGGCCTCCGTCCCGGACGCCGTCGGCTCCATGCAGGTGTCCGCCATCGCCAACCCCGACCTCTACATCAACCTCGCGGACATGATCCAGGGCACCAAGACGCCCGCCGAGGCCGCCGAGGCCACCCAGCAGCAGTTCGCGGAGCTCGCCAAGGCACAGGGCGCCACCGGCTTCTGACCCGGCACCCGCACGCGCACCACCGGGCGGGGTGCCTGACCGTCACCCCGCCCGCACCATCGACAGGAGACAGCATGACCGCCCCGCACACCGCCCTCCGCGCCCCCTCGGCGCAGACGGTCGACTCCAGGAGGGCGCAGCACGGCCGCAAGCAGGACCACCCCGCCTGGTTCCTCATCCCGGCGCTCATCGTGCTGGTCGTGTTCTTCTTCGTGCCGACCGTCTTCAACTTCGTCTACGCCTTCACCGACTGGTCCAGCTTCAAATCCAGCATCGCGTTCGTCGGCACGGACAACTTCACCTCACTGTTCTCCAACGGCACCCTGGTATCCGGACTCCGGGTCACACTCGTCTACGCCGTGCTCGTGGCGATCTTCCAGAACCTGTTCGGCCTGATCCTCGCCCTGGTGCTCGAAGCCGACACCCGCGTGAACCGCCTAGCTCGTGTCGCGTTCTTCGTCCCCGTCGTGATGTCCGCCCTCGCCGTCGGCTACATCTTCCAAGCGCTGCTCAAGCCCGACGGCGCATTGAACGCGATCCTCAGCGCCGTCACCGGCACCGAGGTCACCACCGCGTGGCTCGGCAGCACCTCCTGGACCATCGTCGTCGTGGCCCTCATCCACGCCTGGAAATGGATGGGCCTGTCGATGCTCATCTACCTCGCGGGACTGAAGACCATCAGCGGCGACGTCCTCGAAGCCGCCCGTCTCGACGGTGCCAGCTGGTGGCAGACCTTCCGCACCATCCGCTTCCCCCTACTCGCCCCCGCCGTCACCTTCAACGTCGCAACCTCGCTGCTGGGCTCGATGAACGGATTCGACGTCGTGCAGGCCACCACCGAGGGCGGTCCCGGCGGCACCACAGAGCTGCTCAACATCTTCATCTTCCGCACCTTCGGCCAGGGCCTGTTCGCGCAGGCCACGACCATGAGCCTCGTGCTCTTCCTCACGGTCGCCCTCCTCGCCTTCCCCGTCATCCGCATCCTCCGCAAGAGAGAGGACGTCCTCTCATGAGCGTCTCCGCCCCCACGCGTCGCCCCACGGTCGACGCGCACTCGTCGTCTACCGGCTCGGCCGCCCCACGAAGCGGCCGTCCCGCCCGCGGCCGCGCATCGCGCCGTCGCCTCATCCAGCCGGCCATCGCTCTCGCCCTGGTGGTCCTGCTCCTCGGGGTGCCGTTCTGGATGGTGGTCGTCACTGCCGGCAAAGACCAGGCCGAGGCCCTGCAGCCGAACCTCGCGCTGCCATCCCGATGGCAGTTGCTCGACAACGTCGCATCCGTCTTCGCCGACGGGCGCATGCTCCCCGCGTTCTTCGGCAGCATGCTGATCATGGTCCCGTCCGTCGTGGGCGTTCTGCTCCTCGGCGCCATGGCCTCATGGGTGCTCGCCCGCCGGACCAGCCGCGGCATGGCCGTGATCTACGCCCTCGCGATCAGCGGCATCGTCCTCCCGCCCGCCGTGGTCACGATCGTGCTCCTGCTGCGCCAGATCGGCCTCGCCGGAACGCCGCTCGGCATGATCGGCGTCTACATGGGGATGTACTTGTCCACCGTCGTCTTCTTCGTCACCGGTTTCGTGCGGACGATCCCCGTCGAGCTCGAGGAGGCGGCTCGCGTCGACGGCGCCGGCCCGGTGCGCGTCTTCTTCCGCATCATCATGCCGCTGCTCGGCCCGACCCTCGCCACAGCGACGATCCTCATCTGCCTCTACGTCTGGAACGACGTGTTCTACGCCCTCTTCGTCATCGGCGGACGCCTCGACACGCTGCCTCTCAACCTGTACCAGGTGGCGTCCAGCGGTCTCTACCTGCAGAACTGGCACCTGATCTTCGCGTACATCATCGTCATGAGCCTCCCGCTGTTGCTCACTTTCATGGTCATGCAACGGAAGATCATCTCCGGCATCACCAGCGGCGCCGTCAAGTGACCGCACTGGTCGTCCCGCCATATGGTGAGACGATCATGCCCACCGCACCCGCCGACCGACCCGCGAACCTCGACGACGTCGCCCGCGCGGCCGGCGTCTCCGCACCCACCGTGTCCCGGGTCATCACCGGCGCGGCTCGCGTGAGCGCGGACAAGACGGAGCGGGTCAAGAAGGCCATCCAGGAGCTCGGCTACCGGCCCAACCCGGCAGCCCGAGCCCTGGCCAACGGAAGATCGCAGGTGATCGCCGTCTTGGCCGGCGACACCTCGCGTTACGGCTACGCCGAGACCCTACGCGGGGTCGAAGTCAGCGCCCGCGCCTCCGGATACCTCGTCAGCATCGCGGTCATCGACTCCGTGGACCCGGCAGAGGTCGGCACGGCCGTCGACTTCGCGCTGCAGCAGGCCGTCGCCGGGGTCGTCGTCCTCAAGTTCGACCCGCAGGGCGTCGCAGCCCTCACCGCCGTCCCACCCTCCCTGCCGACCGTCGCCATCTCGGGCGAGATCGCCGGCACCGTCCCCCAGGCCGTCATCGACGAGGCCGCAGGCTCAGCCGCGCTCACCCGGCACATGCTCGAGCTAGGACACGACACCGTCCACTACGTCCGCGTGCCCCCGTCCGGCAAAGAGGACGGCCGCACAACAGGATGGCGAAGGACCCTCGCGGAGCACGGCATCACCGAGCCGCCCATCCGCGACGCCACATGGGAGCCGTCATCCGGCCGTGTTATCGGACGACAGCTGGCTCAGGACGGGGTGACTGCCGTCCTCTGCGGCAACGATGAGATCGCGATGGGCGTCATCCGCGGCCTGGCCGACGAGGGGCTCTCGGTTCCCGACAATGTCAGCGTCGCAGGATTCGACGACCACCCCATCGCGCAGCTCTTCTCTCCCGCCCTCACCACAGCACGCCAGGACTTTGCCGCTCTCGGCACCCGGGCCTTCGGCCAACTTGAATCTTTGATAGCGGGCGAGGAGACCGAGTTGCTCACGTCAGCCGAAGCGATCGTGGTCGCACGCGAAAGCACGGGGCCGGCTCCGAGGCGCCCTTCAGGATGGAATACACTCGCGCCCTGAGTAACAGAATGAATGCCATCGGCGTTCTTCTGAGCGAGAGGGCCCCACGCGGAGTCGCGCGCAACGTGCGAGTACGTCGAGGCGTGGTTGCAAAGCGAGAAGACGTCGCGCACATGCTGTTCGTAGACTTGGGAGATATGGGACATTACGCTGATGACCTCCGACGGCCAGGAGCATGAGGGGGAACCGTTTTCTCCCTCTGACGTGCACCGCTGCCCCAGTCTGCAGCAAGTCCTGACTCGCATGGCGGCGATAGGCTACAGGCCGAAGCGCATCTCCTATAACAAGGTCAAGAGCATTGCTACAGGTCGGACGTCGTGCCCGTCTAGACCCTCGCGGCCATCCGCGCCTGGCGAGCGATCGAGCAGAGTGCCTCGACCCCTGTTCCAGGGATGCTTACCTAGAACGAATCGTGAGCGGCGCCTAAGTAGTTCGAGGCATGGTGAACAAGCCGATGAACGCATCATTGGTTCCCTGACGCTCAGCTGACGGGAAAGAACGAAGACGGGATTGGGCTACACGGGCTCCGGGCGTCCCACGTTATGGACGTGCTCACGGGTCTCGCCGATCTATGCTCGCCGCAACACCGAGACCTCGTGCTCCTAAGGGCCGGACAGCGCCGCACCCACGCCGCGCGAGAGATCGACGTGGATTCGATCCACATCCTCATCCCCATCCCCAATCCCGTCCACGTCATCGACGGGGACGAATCACCGTCGAGCGGATCGTGTAGGAGGTCATCGAGAACGACCAGGGCCAGGCGCTCACCGATGCGGAGCACACGATCGCGTTCAAGCAGCTGCAGTTGCCGCCGGTGATGCTGCGTAGGCTCGTCCTGCTCGCGGGTCGTGTGGACACTCTGCATGCAAAGGGGGTGCCCGCACCTACCTTCAGACCAACGAACAGTCGGCGTCTTCACTGCGTGCTATTGCCCGCAGTCACTCAGCCTTGCGAAGCACAAGGCTACTGCTCATTAGGTCTACTCGTTTGGAGCTTCCATGATCACCATCAATACCGCAGTTCATTCGTCTTTGCGCCTGTCAGGTGCTGGCTGCCTGGTTCTCGGCATATCATTCGTCATGCTCGTCTCGGCCGTACTCATAGTTAACGCTCCGCAAACCGCTCATGCGACGACACGGCCGGGAGAGACCGCCTCGAGTGATGTGAACACCGGTAGCGTTCCAGTGTCTGTCGGAATGAGGGCCAACAGCCCGCTTGACAAGCGACCAGGATCCGATCAGCTGATCTATGCGTCCACGCCCGTTCCGCCGGTGACTTCGGGTGAGGTAGACCAGTATATTCGAGATAACAAGAGCTGGAAGTCATTCCATCGGTGGTTGAACCACAAGTTCCATCCCGTCATTCATCTCAACGGGATTGCTGTTCGGACGATTTTGGGAACGGTGATCGGAGTCGTCACGACCGCGACCTGTTCGCAACTGTATCTCACTCCTGTCACCTGCACTGTAATAGGAGGCCTGCTCGGCGGCGTGTTCGCGGTCATTGCCTCCAGCAAATGCGGCCAAAAGGGCATTTATATTCCCATTCCGGACTACTGGCATGACTGGTGCGGATGAAGACGGCCGCAGTCGCATCGCGGAGCTATGACGCGCGAGGGTCCTCGGCCTGAGGATGCTCGGCTACTCGCCGGTCTCCGGCTTCACGTAGCCCCCTCGTCACTTGCTTGGGTGAGGATGACTGATCCATTAGATGTGCCGGTGGATCGGTTTCATGCCGTGCCAGTTGCCGCTCGGATCTTCGGGAGGGCCCGCTATCACGCCTCAACGCACGGTCCGACGGAATTCAGGTCGGCACCATCAGCTCGCTTCCGACCTCAGGGAAAGCCGTCGTCTCCTGGATCGTGCCCCATGACAGCGAGGAACATGCCGTCAACAAGAACGCCGACACCTTCGTCGGTTAATGCTCGTGATGGATGCGCAGCTCTACGGGCGCTCAAGGGATCTCCGCCAACTCACCTTGACTACCGCGCGGGCTTTCTGTTCCTTCGGGATCTCCGACATCGACAGCCCGTGCAGCGTGCAGCGACCGGGGGTCGGTGATGTGTCCGCGGACGGGGTCAACGTTGGCGGCCAGGCCTTCGACGTCTACGCCTTCGAAGGCCCCCCACCACAGTTCACCCGAAGACAATCAAGCTCCTAGGCGCCCTCGCGCCTGTCATGCCCGACGCATCCGGCGTCGAACAATCCGACTACCGCGCGACCGCTGGCACGAGTCTCGACCTCCCGATGAAGCAGTTCGCCGACACCTACAACCACCCGACGCACCGGTGAAGCTCACCGATTGCTGCCCTGCCATCTCGAGGGGATTCCCATGCCGACCTCCGAACTGCACCGTCTGGCGATCCTCGGTGCTCTACCGCATGCGCCGCCAACTCTGGTGACGCCGCCGTGGTGCGGTACTACTCCGATGGGATTACGTGGTACCCGTGGAAGATCACGCTGGTGAGGGGCGGCGCCTAGGCGATTGCCTGCGTCGGCGTGCTGCGCTGATCACGATCAGCATGCGCGGAGCTGGGGCGGTCATAGATCGCGCGTCCCTCGTGCCCGCAATAATTTGGACGGCGACGCTCGACACGATCGCGTCGCACATCCTCTTCGAGCCGGCCCTCTTCTGGATTCACCTCGGCGGCATCGTCATCCTCAGGGTCACATTCCTACTTAGCGGGGACGGCGGGAAGTGGGTCTTAGCCGGCGCGGCTGTACTCCTCGTGGTGCAGGGCGTCGGAGAGATGATCCGCCGGCTCTCAGCCGAAGCTCACATGCCCGAGGGGACGTTCCTCGCAGTGGCCGCTGGTGCGGTCATCGGCGTCGCCATACTCGCTTTCGGGAGCAGACGATGACGCCCCGTAGCCGCTTCCTGTTTGTCGGCGTCGCCGTGCTCCCGAGCGCGTGCGGCGTCGCCGGCAGTTGGTGCGGCATGGCCTGCACTACAGGCAGGAGCCGGCCGACGTCGCGACGCGGCCACGGCCGAGCCGGCCGATGTCGCGGTCGCGAGTGGCGCCGTGGTCGACGTCCTCACGACCGCCGCTCTCGTGCGCGGGGGAGTGGTCGACGCGGTCGCGGTGCGGCGGTCGTCGACAAGTTGGCGACACACACGCACGCGCGGACGCCGGTCTACGACCGGGCGGCCTACGGTCCGTCCTGGGCGGACGCCGACCACAACGGGTGCGACCAGCGGATCGACGTCCTGGCTCGCGACCTCACGGCGGTCACATACACGAGGCGGATTCCGGCTGCACGGTGGATATGGGGCATCTGGCCGACGTCGAAACGGGCCGGAGCATTGACTTCACCCGTGGGAGGGCGACGAGCGCGGCGGTGCAGATCGACCACCTCGTGTCCCATGGGTGGGCGTGGCAGCACGTCGCCGCCGGCTAGATGGGGGAGCGTCGCGAGCAGCTGGCGACCGACTTCACTAACTTCCAGGCCGCCGAGGGGCCGAGGAACGAGGCGAAGTCGGGCCGGGGGTCGGCGACATGGGTCCCGCAGGCCGCGGGCTATGACTGCCTGTACCTCACCCGGTTCGCGGACCTTCCGGGCACCCATGGGCTCATGATCGACGACGCGGACCGTGACGCTATGGCGACGCCCTCGACGGCTGCTCCTTATCCAACGCCTGATAGGTGATCGGCGACGTGGCCGCCGAGTCAAGCGACTCCTCACGCCTGCGCCCGATCCGCTGCCCGAGCTCGTTGCGGGCGCCGCGTAGACCTCGAAGGTGAACGGGTCCCCGAGCTCCGCGCGGTGCCGCATCACGTACCCCAGGCCGGGCCGGTCCTCGACCTTGATCGGCCGGTAGCCGCCCTCGAAGGGGACGAGTGTACGCGACGGCTTCGCGCACCAGGCCGTGGCCGTTGCTCCGAACTGGTGCATCATGCGTATTGCCTCTAGGGCTTCACAGGCTTGCGCACGCTGCATTGCAAACGATCGAGTTGTTGATAAAGCGCATGGATTGCTAATCAGCAACGCAAGAATCGACATCGGGAGGTGACACGCGTATCCCAGGTCCATGCGCGTGCCCACCCAAAGCAAGTACCTACTATTCGCTACATGTTTAAGGAACCAAATGAAGAAGATAAACCTCAAGCGGAGGCATGCGGCGTCTATGGCGGCACTGTCCATCGGGATCGGACTGGCTCTGGCCTCCGGGTCCCATGGCGTCGGTGGTGAAAGTGCTCGAGCCTAAGCTTGGTCTCAGGATCTGAAAGCGGTCCGTTTGACACGGACAAAAGCTTTTCGGATGTAGATGCCGCAGAATCTAAAAACTACTGGACTCCAGGGAGAATGTCGGCGGCAGTGTCCGCTGATGGGGCGTCGGCTACGCCCCAAAAACCGAGTCCGGCCATCGGTGCTATTGCGGCCACGAGCGCCTTCGAAGCCGTGTATTGGATCGGGCGACTTCATTACACTGCGGGTGGCAAAGACTATTCTTGTATGGCGGCGTCTATCAAGTCAGACTCGAAGCTGGTTATAGCAACCGCCGAGCACTGTCTTTATCACAAGGGCGACTTCAGTACTAACCTTCGCTTCATTCCCGCCTGGGACGGGGCTAATAAACCCCTTTCGACGTGGGGCGCCAACGAATATCAGGTCCCGCGGGCTTGGCGGTACCAGGAGGACCAGCAGCACGATGCAGGACCCGTCCAGCTGAAGCCTTAGCGATCTTGGCTCGGTGCTAAGCAATACCTGGCCGAGCAGGCCGGCGCGACGGATGTCAATGTCAGTCTTGCCAAGACGGGGTTTAATTACCAAGCATTTGGCTACGAACAGGTACCAGGATTTACGTCGCATCCTCTTCTAACGTCTCGCCAGCCGCGACCGTCGCGGCATGAACGCTCCATTGAAGGACTTTCCGCCATGCTCGTACTCGTCTCTGCCCGACGGCACCAGCTCCTCATGAGAGCTTGGGCGGCCGTGCTCGTCGCCCTCCTCGCTATCGCAGGCACAGCCTCCGATTCCGCTACCTCGGCCCACGCTGCAGGACTCCCCCCGCAGGGGTCATCCATCTCAAGCGTGCCGGCGTTCCCCGCACCCACGTCAGTCAAGCCGCCACGAGCGACCCCGTACGAGGTGCCTGCCGGTCAAACTGTCGACTACGCCAATGCGCAGCTCAACGGGTCAACGTCCGGGCGTGGCGAGTTCCAGCAACCGGTCATCCTCGTCCACCCGCTAGGAACCGTGAAGAACGTGATCATCGGGTTGCTCGCTGCCGACGGCATCCACTGCGAAGCCTCTTGCACGATCGTGAACATGTGGTCAAGCCACGTCGGGGAAGACGCCGTGACCCTACTTGACGGATCTCCCGCATCCTCCGTCGTCACCATTCAAGGCGGAGGCGTGCAGCACGCGTACGACAAGGTCGTCCAGATGGATGGCGCGGGGACGGTCCGGATCTCGCACTTCGCCGCCTCCGACATCGGCTCCCTCGTCCGCTCCTGCGGTGACTGCCCGCACCAATATCCCCGGCACATCGTGGTCAGCGACGTCTTCATCGACGGTGGCCGCTACAAAGTCACCGGCGTCAACCAGAACTTCGGCGACACAGCCAAGCTCGATCATGTCACCATCCGCGGAACGCGGATGCAAGTCTGTGACTGGACTATTGGGGGTCGCGGCAGTCCGGCGAAGGAAGTGCCCGGAGGGAGCGGAGGCCCGTACCCGGGTGTGTGCGACTTCAGCTACGCCACCATCCTGTTCGAGCACGGACAAGGTGCGAGCATCGACTTACGAAAATTGTGGGTTACAAGACGCAGGCAGCGCTGAAGCTGCGCTCCGTGCTCTCTGAAGCTCCAAAAGGAACTAAGAAGATAATGACCTAGGGAGGATGCGTGCGGACTTCCGGAAGCGAGCGCCTTCCGAACAGGGTTGCGGGCGTTCTACCACCTGCTACTAGCCGCCTGTGCACTCCATGCGCGGCTACTGCGGCGCTGTACCTAAGGTTTGCTCGCCCTCGGAGGTGATCCGCACTAGTGCCGTACCCCTGTGGCTTGCGATCGCCCACCTCCACCTATCGGTCACTCCGTGGGTCGGGCTAAATGGACGCGCTCAGCGCGGCACGCGAGATCGCGGTGCCTGTGCTGTATGCACGAGATGAAGGATTCACATGCACTTGCCTCTTCGCTCCCGACGCCGACTCGAACGCTCTACCGCTCGCTTACTACTCCTGGCCTGCGTCGGGGTCGCTGCGGTGGGAGGTGTCAGCTTCAGCGGCACTGGACCTCCGGCCGCTCACGCGTCACCCTCGTCGTCCCAGCGCCTCGCCGGAACTTCAACGGACGCCGATCGGGTCACGGGCAAGAGCTTCTCGTACGACGATGACGCTGCGTCGGCCGAGTACTGGACGCCCGAACGCATCCAGAAGGCAGATGCGGCTTCGGGAGACAGCCACACGGGCGACGCGAACCTGGTTCAGTCCAGTGGATTGACGCACTACGAGCCCGTCTATTGGATCGGGCGGCTGTACTTTACCCGCGGGGGACGAGAAGGGTCCTGCACCGGATCCGTCGTCAAGTCCGACTCGCGGCTCGTCGTTGCCACTGCAGCTCACTGCCTGTACTTTGATGGCGACTTTGCAACGAATGTGCGTTTCATCCCCGCCTGGGACGGGGCCAACAAGCCGCTTCTTACGTGGGGTGCGGACTTCTATCAGGTCACGACCTCCTGGCATGCGTCGATGGACGCTCAGCACGACACCGCCTTCATCAAAATGAAGCCCCGAGAAAACTGGGGCGGGTCGAAGACGTACTTGGCGGATGTCGCCGGTGCCTCTCGGGTGGACTTTGCCCTCGCGGCTCCGCGCCTGCATTACGAGATGTTTGGATACTCCCAGGTCTCCGGCTACACGCCGGCCCCGCTCGTGACCTGCTCCGGGGAGGGTGACCGCTTCATCGGATCTCCCCGGCGGATCGGCCTCATGCCGTGCCAATTCCCGCCTGGATCTTCGGGCGGGCCCGTGTATCACGCCTCCACGCGGGGTCCGAACGGAACACAGGTCGGCAACACGAGCTCTGTCCAGACCTTGGGAAACACTGTCATTTCCTGGTTTGTACCTTGGGGTAGCGAGGAGCACGCCGTCTATAAGAACGTCGACACCTTCGTCGGCTGATGCTTGTGCTGAACGCGCAGCATTTAAGGTGCTCGAGGGGTTCTCCTTCAAGTACCTTGACCTTCGCGTCTCAGCGCCGTGAGGGAAGGGCCGGGTCGCGTATGCGCGCCACCCCGTTCCACGTTCAGGTCGCACCCGTCCGGCGTCTGTCCTCAATCGGACCGTTCCTTCTCGCACGTTAGTACTTGGGAGAAGAGATCATGCAGCGTCAGCGTCAGCGTCAGCGTCAGCGTCAGCGTCAGCGTCAGCGTCAGCGTCAGCGTCAGCGACATCGCCGGGCCGAGCTGTGGTCCGTCAGGCGGGTGGTTGCTCGCTATGTCCTATGGGTAGTCCGGGCGCTGCGTTCGCTGGCATGTCGAGGTGCTAGCCCAAGCCTTCCGGCCGAGCGTGAACGCGAACGCGCGCACCGGGGTTCTCGCCGTCGACCGTAACGACCGTGGAGACGACATCACCAGTGTCGTCGGCGCATCACCGGTCCTGTTCAACCAGAGCGCTACCCGTGCCGCATCGGCGTAAGGCTATCCGGCTGGTCGTCGCCCCAACAGGGAGCACCTCGAGCGCTGCCGGGGAGTCGGACAAGCCGTATCAACGGAGCAAATCTCCCTCCCCTGTGACATGAACGAGGGTGTCTCCGGTGGCCCCCTCTTTGCCGGTGATGACGCGAATGCTCCGCAGTTGGCCAATGTCGCCGAGCGCTATGGCGACTACTCACACGTCCTCGGGCCGATCTGGCAGGGCACGGAGAAGTCGGTGTACGACACCGTCGCAGTTATCACCGGGTGACCGATGGGCTCTGAACGCTCACTTCGTCATGAAAGGACGTGGCCGGCTCTGATCATTAAGCCGGCCATGCCCGCTCAACGAGCGAATTCAAATCCCATGGCTTT
Organism: Clavibacter capsici; assembly: GCF_001280205.1. Classification (NCBI taxonomy): domain Bacteria; kingdom Bacillati; phylum Actinomycetota; class Actinomycetes; order Micrococcales; family Microbacteriaceae; genus Clavibacter; species Clavibacter capsici. Next base: position 82,826 of record NZ_CP012575.1, read on the forward strand.
CGAGACATGCGTACTCAGCCTTCGAGGTCAGCGGCGTGCTGGCGTCCTCGGATGGCGAGGATCGTTCCGCCGACGACCGCGGAGGTAAGGGAGCCGACGAGTACGCCGACCTTGACGACGTCGTCCTGTTTGCTGCCAGTGCCGTAAGCGAGCTCGCCGACGAGAAGCGAGACGGTGAAGCCGATACCGGCGACGAAGGAGAGTCCGATGACGTCGGGCCAGCGCAGCGTCGGGTCGAGCCGGACCCCGGGCAGGCGCGTCACGAGGAGCGATGCGCCCGTGATCCCGGCGGCCTTGCCGACCACGAGCGCGGCGATGATGCCAATGGCCACCGTGTCGGAGAGCGACTCACGCAGCCCGTCGAGGCCGCCGACGGCGACGCCAGCGGAGAAGAACGCGAAGACCGGTACCGCGACGCCGGAGGAGAGGGGGGACCAGCGCTCGGCGAAGTGGTGCGTAAGCGCGTGGCGCTCCTCGTGTCCGGCGGCGTCGCGGTGCGTGACGCCTGCGCGGGTACTCGAAATGGCGGGGACGAGGAGACCGAGCGCGACTCCGGCGATGGTGGCATGAATCCCGGACGCGTGAACCAGCGCCCACGCGCCGACGCCGAGCGGGAAAAGGACGTACCAGGCGCGCACCCCGCGATGGACGAGGATCCCGAATGCGGCGAGCGGTACCAGCGCGAGCAGGAGGGGCATGAATGCGATCCCGGCCGTGTAGAAGACGGCGATGATCGTGATCGCGAGCAGGTCATCAACCACAACGAGGGTCAGCAGGAACGTGCGCAGCGCCGGAGGGAGACGCTTGCCGACTACCGCGACCACAGCGACTGCGAACGCGATGTCGGTCGCTGCGGGGATGGCCCATCCCTGGAGTGCGTCAGGACCGGCGCCTAGGTTGATGAGCGTGAAGATGCCGGCAGGTAGGGCGACGCCGCCGACGGCGGCAGCGATGGGGAGCGCGGCGACGCGAGGGTCACGGAGGGACCCGGCGACGAATTCCTGCTTCAGTTCGAGACCGACGACGAAGAAGAAGATTGCGAGAAGCCCATCCGCCGCCCACGCGCCGACGCTGAGGTCGAGATGCAGCGCCTCGGGCCCGAACGTGAAGCCACGCACGCGCTCGTACAGATCCGCGGCGGGGCTGTTGGCTATGACGAGCGCGAGCAGGGTCGCGATCAGCAGCAGGATCCCGCCGGTGGTGTCGTGGCTAAGGAACCGGGAGAGGCGGGCGCCGCGGCCGGGCGAGGTCCGGGCGTGAGGAGAGGTAGGTAGAGCAGGGATGGGAGTGGTCATGGGTTTCTTCCGTCGCCGAGCGCGAGTAGGGGGCGTTTCCGCTCCGGCGTCGTAGTCGACGGGAGCAGGCCTAGCTGGCCGGCGGCGGGCAGCCGGCGATCTCGCCGTGCGCGTTCGTGCCCCACGAGCTCATCCACCCATTCGTACCGGAGGCGCGCTTGGTCAGCAGGCGATTCTTGGGGAAGGCCGCATCGGCTCGAGCGCGGGCGCGCGAGACGGTGACAGTGGGGAATGGCACTCGACCACGGTACTTCACGAGCGCGCGTGCCCGTCAGCGTCGAGGCGCCTGAGGGACTATGGCCGCGTCGGGCGGCCGGGCGGCCGGGCGGCCGGGCGGTCGCGGCGTGGGCGCGAAGATGGAGGCGCGATGCGTGAGCTGGCAGCGGCATGTGTCGGTGCTATTAGAGCGACCGCGGCCCGGGGGGGCTACACTCCCTCCTTCCTCACAGCACTGGCTAGTTCCCGCTGAGCACGCTGCTCACCAACATCAGCGGTTCCTTCGCCCTCGCAGTCCTGGTCGCGGTCCGGCATGGCCTGTCGAAGAACGGCAACGACCACGTGCACGTGCACGTGCACGTCCCCGTCTCCCTGGTCCGCGAGGACGCTACGACGGCCAGCACGCACCTCGACTACGCCCGTGCCCAAAAGGCCATGCGGGAGCTTGAACGTGCGTTCGGGTTGAAGCTGCTGCACGACTCCGAGCGCGCCGTTGCACTACGCGGCGAGCAGCCGGGGGAGCGTGAGTCCGCGGCCCGGGGCGGCGCCAATGAAGTTGACGCCAGGCCCCTCGAACGAACTGTCCGCGCCGCCGCTGGTGCATTCCTCGATGAGGGCGAGTTCGTGCGCCGCGTGCGCCGCGACGGCGTACTGATCCGCCCCGCTACGCGACCGGGCGTGACGTGGTGGCCGGCTACTCAGGGCGCTACGGCCCGAGAAGGGCAAGCCTGTCGTCTGGCGCGGCGGAGGCCGGCTTGCGCGCGACCTCACCCTCCTGGAGCTTCGGAAGGGCTGGCCCGACGGCCCCGAGTGGGCCACCGCGGCCGTCGCCGAGTGGTAGGCCACGGCGAGGAGCGCTTGGGCATATAAGCCCGCTGCGCCCGGTCGCGAGGAGTCCGAGATGCGGTCGGAGATGTTGAAGATGTACGCCGACGACATGACGCGGCTGCACCACTACCTCGCCCGTCTCGACCCCAACGAGCACGCCTCATGGGCGCACGTCGCGAAGGACACCGCGGGCGCCTGCGCCGCCTGGTTCCGTCGCCTGGAGTCGACCCCGGGCCACTCGCCGACGCCGCACGCACCCTCTCGCCCACGCGTCGCAGATCCGCGCCTACGAGAGTAAGCCGCGCCCGCCGTAGATGCCGTCGATGACGTGCACCACGGCGCTCATCCTCGCGCAGGCAAGGAAGGGCAAGAATGCCGCGGCAGAGGCGATGCTGCTCGGCCAGCTCTCGCAGACCTCGCTTCACGTCTACCGGGCCGTGAAGGCAACCGGCAACGCTCGCACACCGCAGGCCACGGCCGAGTTTATGAAGCGGCGCCTCACCCATATCCGCGACCGCTACACCGCGCAGATCGACCGCAACACACTTGCGGCGCTCCCGGCAAAAACGCGCCAGGCGGTACAGCGCCAGCAGATCACCACCGGCACCGGATCGCCCGTGCCGACCAAGCTCACGCCGCAGGCGATGCCCATCGATGTCCCGACTACATGCGCACCATCCTCGCCGGAGCGTGACGGCATCGAACAGTAGAAGGGGGCACCACCATCACCGACGAAGGAGATATGGAATCGACGACGAGCTCTCCAGCGCAGCACGAGTCGCGATCACCGTGGTGACGTAGATGGCCGACCGGCTCGCACGCGGACGCGAGGAGGCTGCCCGCACCGCGCAGGGCCGCTCCGAGAACGAGGTGAAGCAGCTCCAGGAGCGGTTCAGCGCCGAGCGCGACGTCGCGGTGGCGAGGGTCTCCGTCGTCGACCGCCCTAAATACTGGGAGCGCTCGTCTCTCCTGAACCAGGCGTCTATGCACGAGACCGCGCAGCAGTGGAAGGACGTCGACCTGCGCGCGTAGGCGGCCTCGGAGACCACCGGTCGGGAGCTGCGCGAGCGGTACGGAATCGACGTCACCAACCCGCAGGCGGGTCCCGACGCCGTGCGCGCTGCCCTCATCCTTCGGGAGCGTGCCGACGCGGAGGCAGCACAGAACGCCCCGTCCGCGGAGGAGTCGGGCCGCGGTGAGGCGACGTCGAGACGGCCCTCGCCCGTGCCGCGCTCGACGACGCCGCACGCCTTGACGCGCGCGCCGCGTCAGAGCGCAACGACGGCCAGACCATCGCCGCGGAGCCGAACGCCGACGTCGACAGGAGCTACACTCACTGCGTCGCGGAGCTCGAGCTATAGGGGCGCGAGTACGACTTCGAAGCCGGCGCCGGCGGCACCCCCGAGCACACCCCTGACGAGCTGCGTGAGCTCGCAGAGGACGCCCGTGCGCAGGCGCAGCTCCACCTGGAGCCAGTAGAGGTCGGCGCCGCGCAGAGCGCCCCGCAGCAGCCCGCGCAGGCCGGCGCCGAGACGACCGCCGCCAGCGACCAGGGCCGCGCGAACGCCGAGCGCAGCATGGGGGAGGCTCACTACTATAGCGCGGAGCGTCGGACGGCGATGGCCGCCGAGCTCGGCCGGCAGGGCGTGCCCCAGCAGACCGTCGACGTCCGCATGCGCGCCGAGGTCTCCCACGGGCGGCCGGCGTCCGAGGCGCCCGCGCAAGGGCACCGGGTAAAGGTGCCGCAGACGACAGGCGGCTGCGGCGCTAAGGGAGCTGCCGAGCGTACCCAGCAGGACCGCTAGCGGCGCAGGAGAGTCCGAGAACCGAACTCACGGCACTGATCATCGTTAGATCCGCTGGTAGTCCATAGGTCAGGTACCGTTCTTATCGGTGATGAGAGGAAGGTGCGTCAGGTGAGTGGCTGGGATGACGGCGCCGTCGCCACCTTCGCGGCGGCGCTAGTTGCCGGTCTCGTCGGCCTCGCAGCCATAGTTGTGACCGTCACCGACGGGATCTCGACGCGTCGCGTGACGAGGAACTTCACGTCTCGCGAGTAGAGCTGGACGCGATGGTCATGGACGATCGAGAAGGCCCTGAGCGACGACCCCTCGGAACGTGAGATGGGGCTGGCAATGATGGACGCACTCAGTGACATGCCGTGGTTGACAGAGGATGATGAGCGCATCGCCCTAGCAGTCGCTCAGGCCGTGCTCACACGCAACCAGCGCGATGAGCCTCGAGCTCGGAAGCGGCGCGGACGGATGAGAAGGAGGTCCTGAATGAGCAAGGACACTGATCGAGCCCTCGCGCACGCGCGCTCGATCCAAGAGAAGATGACCAAGCGACTGAACGGCCGCGGGTCTGCTGATCGGTCCGCGATCACCGGGCGCTTCGTGAGCAACGGCGCCGCTGTTCGGCATTCACGGACCACAATCCGCGAAGGCGTCACCCGAAGCCGCAGAAGCGACTCTGACGAGTAGGAGCGGTCGGCACGGGGACCCGAAGGGGTCCGATCTCATTACGAGTGAGATCGGGCCCCCTCGTCTTGTCTCTCTACTTGCCGCGCTCGGTGAGGCTGGTGTTCGGGTGCCGTGCGGCGGCGGCATCCGAGATGAACCGGCCCGAAATCGAGCTGCGATGCTGGGTTCCCGAACCGGAGTTGCCACCGGTCTCCCGCACGGTGGTGCGAGGGTGTCGGGCGGCGGCGGCGTTGGAGATGTAGCGACCTGAGATCGCACTGCGGTTTGCCATGAGGCTGTCCTTTCCGTGGTGCACACTTTGTGCAGCACTGCTTGACAGAGTACGCATGCGTTCTCCATAGCGCAAGGCTTGCTCGATGAAGCATCGTGCTCGATACTGAGACCATGAAGAAGTCAGGCCTGTCTACTGCCCGTGCCGTCACCTCCTCGATCCCTTGGGGACTGATAGCCGCCGCGGTCGTCGGTATCGCCACGTCCCCGCGCAGTAAGTCGCCGGAGACACTGGGCGACCACCTCAGGTCGACGCGACGCACAGCAGGGTTGACTCTTCGGGACGTCGAGGCGGAGACGAAGATCTCGAACGGATACCTGTCACAGATCGAGAGCAACCGAGTGACCAGTCCGTCCCCGAACATGCTGCACAAGCTCGCATCGGTCTACGGCCTGGACTATACCGACCTGCTCGTGCGGGCCGGTCACCACGTCCCAACGACTAACCCGGAGCACGACCAAGTGCGGAAGCTCGCCGGCATCCCGCTTCGGGCACTGGAAGAGCTCGATGAGGCCGAGGCGGCGGAACTACGGAACTACCTGGCCTTCCTCCGACAGAAGCGTCGCGATCGGCAGACAACATGACCGACGCCCTCGACGTGGCGGTCGAGGACATTCGCCTACATGCCAGGAGGGTCTTGCGGGAGGCGGGCGTTGGAGACCAACTCCCTGTCCCTATTGACGCGATTGCGGCGGCTGTTGACCTCGAGAAGGGAGAGCTGTTCGCGCTGGAAGACGATGTGCCACCCGAACTGCAGGTGGTTGTAGCCAAGCTCAAGGGCACTGTCCTCGGAGCGTTGTCCGTAGACGAGCGACGCTACTTCGTCGATCCCAGCCTGCCGGTTGAGAGGCGTCGCTTCACGGAGGCGCACGAAATCGGTCACGATGCCCTTCCGTGGCACGCTCAGGCCTACTTCGCGGAGGACCACACCACCCTCACGTCCAACACTCGCGTCCTGTTGGAGGCCGAGGCCAACCAATTTGCAGCGGAAATCCTCTTCTCCGCCGACCGCTTCAACGATGAGGCCGATGGTCATGCGCCGTCTATCGACGTGCCGCTACGCATGAACGGGGCCTATCAGACCTCTGCCGCTGCGGCGTTGCGCCGCTACGTTACGAATAGTCGCAGACCCCTTGCCTTGCTCGCTACAGGGCTTAAGCAGAGCCGGCTAGGCCATTTGCCGATCTACGAGGCGAGCTGTCAGTCGGTGAGCTTTCAGGCTAAGTTCGGCGCTGTGAGGTCGCTCTATAGCAAGTGGCTTGGACCGGAGCAATACCCGATGGTGCGAACCTTGAGCCCCTTATATCGGGGCACGATTGCTGAAGCGGACATCAGCCTCCAGACCACTCGAGGTCACGTTCGACTCATCGCGGAGGGGTTCGGCAACGGCCACAATGGGTTCGTCCTGCTGAGGGAGCGCAGCGGCAAGTAGGCAATGCTACGCGAGTCGAGCGCCATAGCAGCACGCATGAGGAGCGCGCAGCCGGACATGAAGTGGACTATCCCCGACGCATATCCATCGCTCGCCCGTCATGCCCCGCAGCTCAGTCGGCGCACCTAGGTCCCAGGTGCCTATGCGTCACCCGATGTAGCCATCACGACGTCAGCGGCGACGGTCCGCCCATCCGGAGGATCGATAACGTGGACACACGCCGGTAATTAACACGCCCTTGTTCGAGTGGAGGCTCTTACGTCCATATCGTAATAAATCCGTCCACACGCCTCGACGTTCTACGACACGGCCGGCACGACGACCTCGGACACCTGCGCCGTCGGCTGCCCGTCGCCACATTTCCTGCCGCGGATCCGAAATCCGCGCAAGCGGCAAAAGACACTCTCGCGTACTCGGTTGCCCTTGACCTCAAGTGCTTACGTGATGCGAGAGTGACGCCTGTAATGAGCGCGCGTGCGTGGGCTTCGGGAATATGCTGGCTGTCTCGACATTTCCCGACCTGGAAACGCCCGAGGGTAGTTCCGCTACGCCTCTGTGTAGAGCGCACGTGGTGCAGTCTAGAAAAGATGCGGCGGATCAGGGTGGAAGTCGCCGCCGTGATCACGGTTGAACCAGCTTTCGGCGGCGAGCAAGTCAATGTCATCCGTGATTTCACTGGTTGAAGATGTCTGATAAGGCTCATGCGCGCCTCGGATGAGGGCGGTTGAAGATGTCTGCGCGAGCCTGGGTAAGGCTTGTGGCGTTGACGCGACGATCATAACTCCGACCCCGATTAGCATGAGACCGCCCATGCGACGAATGCCAAAATCAAAATTCAACATGTTGTACCCGTTTCGTTTCGTTTACATGTCCGATCACACCATAGGCAGTCGTTCCGTAACGCACTAGTTCTCTCCACAGGTGCACGTGCCTCGCGTCATTCGGTGTTCTACCGCTGGGCGCTATAAGCGGACCTATCTTCGCTGCCTAGTCGCAACGAAGCATGGAGAGAGGACAGAGAGCGCCTGTGACTCTGACCATGCCGTCGGCCACGCTCCTCTGTGCATGAGGCCGGCAGGCAGGGCCACCTCAACATTCGGGCACGCGGCACGCGCCACGAGTTGCATACGTGCCTGACGCGACCTCACAACCAGCATCAAGCTGGCCCGAGTTCGATAAGCAGGTTGCTGCGTCGAGTAGTGCACGGGGGGCGAGCGGTTCGAGGAAAGGCAGCGTGTGCTCCCCGGGTGGTGCAGTAGGCGACGGCCGTCCCGGGGTCGCATGCCTACCACCTTGAGACGTCTCGCGAACGGCACGCGCGCATGCCCCGATGCGACCGCACGACGTGCCGAGCGGAGTCCGCTTTGGCCGAGCACGTCGCCAATACGACAAGGGTACAGCGGCAATGCAGGGGGATGCCCTCGAAGTGCTACGAAACAACTTATATCGGCCCCGTAGTCGAAATAAGAAGTGGCCACGTAGTTGATCAACGCATGTGATCAACTACGTGGCCAACGAAGGCGCTTGCTGTGGTAATCGGGTTCGGCTTCTGTGAAGTGGAGATGCGGGGAATCGAACCCCGGTCCGCCGCTACACCATTACGCATTCTACGAGCGTATCCCTAATGCGTTCTACTTGGCCCCGACCCTTTTCAGGGCTTGTTAGGTCGACAGGCCCATCTTCACTGCGTGTCCCATGCATCCGCGAAGAGTTGATGCATGGCTATTCCTATTAATTACGCCGCATCTAGTCCTAGGAAGGGGCTAGGGCGACGGATCACTTAAGCTCTCAGTTATGCAACGAGAACGTGATCAGTGCGCTTCAATTCGGCACTTATAATTTGCGGAGAACGTTTACGAGATGACTCCGCGTTCTCGACTCGCTTCTCGTAACAGTGGTCACGGCGTCGAAACCGATCATCCCCTCACTTGAGGTACTCCAACTGCCAAGTTGGTACCCCTCGGCTCGAACCTCGATGTGAATTTAACAAGCACCATCTACACCCACCGCGCTTGAAGCTGCTGTGGCAGGTGCAGTAGGCGACTGTACGCGAACCCGCATCCACTGGTGCGGGTTTGTCCACAGGCCTCGGCACGGGGTCTACGAACGGCACGGTCAAGCCTGCGACCGGGGCCGGTGATCGACCGAGCACGTACGAGAGGGCGCGCTCGATGCTGGCGGTGATTGGCGCGGAGCGACCTGGGAGGGTGGCTTCCCACCGACCGGGGACCTGAAGTCGACCGGTTCGAGCTCGTTAAGAGAGGACGGGCACGTGCAACTGCGCTTCACCGGGCTGCACGTGCCCGGTCGGACTCTCTTTAGGTGCAGTTGTGCCCTCCAGCCCAAGAGGATCGCGTTGCTGCCGCGGCCCACTAGATCGAGGACGCGCGCCGTCTACCTTGCGGAGTCCGATGGCGCCGCCGTCGCGGCAGAGCTCGGCTCGGGTGCTTGGCGGCCTATCAGGATCATGTGTTCCGCGCAGCGGCCGGGGGAGAGGCACTCGTGGGTGCGGCTAGGGGGTCCCGACTGATGTGACGGCGGTGGCCAACCGAGCACCGCTCAAGCGCCAAGCCCACTGCCCGTGAAATGGATGACCGAGGAGGTGCTGCTTCGTGAGGAGCCACATCATGTAGAAGGGCAGTCTGCACCTTGGAGTACCCGCGACAAGTTTACGTTCAATTGTAGGCGTGACGTGGCAGGATGACGAGGTCCCCGTCTGGCTTGCGGCCAGACCGAGATCGGTCTAGTGATTCTGCTTATTGTCCGCCATGCGATTCCGAGCGTATCTCGAGGAGGAGTGGATGGTTGCGGCTACCGCATTTGTCGACGCCGACCGGGGCTCAATATGTCGCGGCGCCGACTCCACGCCCGTAACCATCGACGAGATCGATCCTCAGTCACGGAGGAAGACCGTGTGCTTTATTGTCGGGGGAGCACGGTGACAAAAATAATGCTTCAGAAACTCGACCTCCCACCGATCGATGACGGATATGGTGCTGGTGACCTCCTAGCGCGTGAAGGGGGGGGCACGACGCTGTGACATTATCCTGTGTTAGGGCCCCTTTTCGGCGTGCTACGAAGTGGGGGCCTTCGAACTCGTCGTTGCCTGTCAGGAACAGATCCACAAAGGCGGAGAACCGCACCGCCTGCACAGGGGGGGCTCCAGACCTGCAATCATGGCCGAACGGGACTCTACAAGCCACGACGTTTTGTTACCCAGTGTGATACGGCTTGCGCCGCAAGCTACGCTATCCGATTGTAGCGTCTCAGACTTACCGACGACGGCTCTACCGTCATTAGATTGGCCAACTACCCGTAGCCGTCGCGTTGTAGTTTGTATCTAGCTACCCATGTCGGTCGCGACACCGGGCTGTAATTGACCATGCGTTTACTGACTGCAGTCGAGTCGCCCGATGGCGCAGAGCCTATGCCTATCATTAGTAGTCACCCCGCAGAGTCACAGACACGTGTGCGTCGAAGTAGCGAGGCCCGCGTGGTATTGATCAACGGACGCTCTAGGCAGCGGAGAGCCAGCCATGCAAAACCACTGATAAGCAGAGTACCCAGACCTGCAGCTATCTGAAGCGTTTCCGTATCGAAATTGTCCGCCAGGAGCGCTGCGGCCTGATAGCCGAGTGGCATGGCCGCCAAAGAAATGAATGCATCGACAGCAAGTGCTGAGCCAAGCTTTCCCTGAGGGATACGGATTTGAATCTCGTTGTAGTAGTGGACTGCCCATGCTCCGACTGCAAAGCCGGCCAACGCGGCGCTTGGCGCTGTCAAGAACACCCCGCCGGAGGCGTAGAGTCCCAGTGCGATGATTGGAGCGGCCCTACCGCTAAGGAACAAAAAAGGCGTCGAGCCTGCTGCCTTCAGTTTTTTACGTCGATGACGGAGTACGCCCACGAGGTTGCCTAGACCAAACCCTCCGAGGATGAATGCCCACGCGTTGCTGCCCAGTACTGGGTCGGCTGAAACGATGCGTGGACCACTTAGCTGATAAAAACCTGCAGATAAGGCGATCAATAGAATGGAGGAAAGCTGTGTGGTTGCAAACCAGGGCGATAAGAGAGGGTGCGACTTCAGGGCTTGTCGTTGGTGTGATCTGCGCTCGGAGAGGTGCTTAAGTTGCGGCAGCTGAGTAAGGAATACTGTGCTGAATATGTTTAAAATGGCAAGAGCTACCAGGAGGGTCTGATACGGCCATTGGCTTATCCAAAATGCCGAGATCATTGGTGCGAGTACCGCCACAGGCGTGAGTACGGCTCTCAATGAGGAAAGGGATGCCTGGAGGTGCTCGTGTTTGACTAACTGAGGAATTATGCTTTGTGTACTTGGGCCGTTGAGTCCAGCCAGTCCGCCCATAATCACGGCTACCATAACGTACATTGTGTCATTTGGTGGCTGGAGTGTGAAACTCACTCCGAAGAGCGCATATGCCACGGCGGTTGCGCACTGGACGAGAATGATGTACGCGCGCCTGTTTAGGCGATCTAACGCTACTCCTCCGACCGGGAGCATGGCGAGCTGCGCAATGACTAGGGCGGAGAGCGCTTGGGCAAGTGCGTCGGCATTTAAACCACCTTCTCGGGGCCCAAGGGTGAGGATTATGGGAACGGCCGTCTGCGAGATGGCAGCAACGACTCGACTGCTAGCAAGGGCCACAAAGCTACAATCCGCGAACTGAGGGGGGCGTAAAGACATGAATATACCTCAAGTGTGTGTTGTGCTGCGAATATCATCACTTACGGTTCGTCATAGAAGGATAAACGTGGTGCGCGCTCTCGGCAGCGTGTCTGTTCTTGCAATTCGTCGTGGCGATGGGCGCCACTTGGTGACATATTCAGATCCGCTATAAGGCGCCGTCTTTATTGCGTCGGAACCGCGACGCCAGTAATGGGAGCACCAACTTAGATGACCAGCGCTAGACGGCGCTCGAGTTATTAACAGGAATGGTCGCTGTATGTCAGCCCATGCTCCTCAAGCGTGCCGAAGCATCATGTTCGTCGTCTGCGGACGCTGCATGGCGAGCTCGCCATGCAGTACCTCGGAGACCCGCCCCCACAGGCGGATCGTCAGTCGGACTGATCGCTGCCCTGCCCCTCGGAGCATGCATGACGGGTGCCGCCGGCACCGGCTCCTAGCCGACATGGTGGACGTCCCTGACCCTCGGCCAACATCCACTCGATGCCAGCTTTGTAAGACCTCGTGTGCAAGGTTCGATCTACGAAGAACCTCAACGAGGACCTCACCCAGCTCGCCTTCGCCGGGGCGTCTGAGAGTCCAAGATCATTTCAAAAAGTCCGTGATGCCGACGAGCTTCAAGACGCCGCGACGGGGAACGGTCGGACCCTTCCACGGGACCCCCGCGTCTACGGCCATCGCGACCTGGCGAGGGTCTTGCCGCCTGGACGTGTGAGCAAGGGCCACCGTAGAGAAGTGACACGGGCACGTCAGTCACCGCTCCGCGAGCCGCACGGCCCCATGGACGTCGCCGTATCCGCGACGTGCGTCCTCCTCGGCATCACCACTGCCGCGCGGACCGCCACCTTCGCTCACGCCACCAACGACAGCACATCCGCCCATGAGCACTCGGCCTTGCCGGTCAGCCGCACTATCATCCCCGCCACGGACGGCCCCGGCTTTGGCGCCTTCACCCTCTCCGCGCCGCAGGACGCCGGCGAGAGTGCCCTCGTCGCAGTTGTCATCGCATCCTCGCCCAAGAGCTTGCGGTGCCACCTAAAGCGGCTGAGCGCCGACCTCCTCGGACAGGGCTTCATCGTGGTCGACATCGATACCGCGGTGGCTACGGCCTCCCGAACCGGCGCTCCTCGGAGACGCTCGCCGCGGCCAAGCCCCTCGCAACCGCCAGTCCGTCAAGGACCAGGTCTGGTGGGCAAATACCAGCATCGTCGGGTATTTACTCGCCGGCGGCGGCGCGCTCCCGTCCGCCGTGCACCAGCACTGCCTCGAGATGGGTCGCACGCGACCATGGCGCAGTTGCCGGCCAACTACCCGTTCGCGCTAGGAGGACTTGAGGGGCAAGGCAGCTCCCGGGTTGCTCGCACTTTCACGAGCTGCGTGCAAGACCCGGGTCATCACCAGCACCGTCCCCGAGCTCGGCGACGACCACGCCGCGGCTCTCACCTCCATGCGCTTCTTGCGCGGGAAGGCGTTCTCGTCCTGCGGCGACCGCGCTCCGAGACTTGCACTCACGAGCCGAGCTGGACCGGGTGCTCACTGTGGAGCGCACCGATAACACCTACGCCACCCTCCATCGAGCGCTTGGTCGCGTCGTCACCCCGGTCGACGGCCCGACGGCGGAGAGGGCGTGGGCGAACGTCTATGGGATGCAAGTGTGTTCCCAGGGGCGCAAACGCTGCGATGACCAATGAGCTCCGTGGATGGGACTCATGGGAACGGGCGTGGCCAGTCGACGACGATACCGCCCTAGGTCCCGCCCCTCCACCCGCTACCCGCGAGGGAGACAACCACGCGAGAGTAGATCGACGCTAGCTTCGGCTCGCTCAACATCGCGACGATCGCTGCCGGAGGCGCCCGCTAGTACCCCAATCGGACGGCGGTCGTCGCGGTCATGCCCGAGAAGAATCGACACGTGCACCCGGTCCTCGCGCGCTCATGCTGATACCGGTTCGCCGTCGACCGGGATGCCCGGATCACCGCCCCGGTGATCGGGTTGATCCAAGCCAACGGCGGCGATCCCTGCCGGCGCAGCATCCAGGAGATTGTCCGGGCCAGGACCGACGTCACCGGCGCCAACCGGGCCGGACCTGCCCGTAACCGGGACCGCGCCTCCAGCACGACGCGTTCCCGCTCCGGGGTCGTTTTGGTCAGCATCGAACTAGGCCTGGACGACCGATCCGACAGCCCTCGCAGCCACTCGGCACAGAACCGTTTCACCCACCGATGCGTGGAATGGCGCGACACCCCGAGCTCGCGCACGACAGACGTCACCGGCGAGCGATCATACACCTCCGGCCGCACGAGGAGAACCACCCCCGTAAACCGTCAAACGAGCATCACCGTGGGACATCGAGGCAACCTGACGATGGTTCATATCAGTAGCTCGGTCAAGCCAGGAGACCTCCCCACTCGCCCCGAACTGTCGCCAACGTCGTGGCCGAGTACAACTAGGAGGCGGCCACGGTTCTCGCAGCCGCCTTCGGTAGCCGGCCGCACAGATCTTGTCCGTCCCCGTGCCGTCGCGGGGCACGTGCGTGACGTCTACGACCGTGATCCTTATCGGTGAGCACGTCCTCCCATCGGGTTTTCTCCGGCTCAGGCCGACGTCGGCTGCCCCCCCCCCCCGACGGCTGAAGGGCCGGCCCGTGGCGGGCCAGCCTCCTCCTCCCTGCAGCTCGCTCTAGCTGTTCGCGCGGTACTCCTCGAGTAGGTGCACGGAGATGCGTCCGCGCTCGGAGACCTTGTGGCCGCGCTTGCGCAGCCACTCGCGTGCAGCGCCGAGGTCTTGCTTCGGTGTCAAACCTGCGGAGCCGTGCGGTGCCGCCGTACCGGCGGCCGCGCGGCCGAGGCGGTGGCCCTTATCGATGTAGTCCTCGAGCGCGGTTCGCAACTTAGCGGCGTTGTCATCGCTGAGGTCGATCTCGTAGTTGACGCCATCGAGCGCGAACGAGATGCTCTCGCCCTGGCCCTCCTCGATGGGCATACCGTGGATGTCGTCAACGAGCGTGGTCAGCACTTTGCGGGCCATGTGATTTCCTCCCCATACGGATTCAGCACGGTAACGATGTGCTAAATCATACGATACATGGCCAGCTGGCGCAGCGCACTTATCACGGTCGTACTTTGTCCACCGCACTCATCCTTGGGTCAGGGGAGCGAGGGCCCCGGCGGCTGTCGTTTAGGCTGTTCGCGCCCGAGATATCTCGTAGTGCTCGAGGTCGTGCGCGACCTGAAGTGACTCACGGTCAAGAAGCCTAATCAGATCATCCGTCGGCAAGTGATGGCCGAGCGGGTTGCCCTGTTCGTCCGGTATGGGGCGTGCCTGCATGCGATCGTGAACCCCGCCCGGCGCTACGTGCGTGTTTTGGCGTCGCCGTCGGGAGGCGTCACTTGTCCGGGTCGCCTTCCTTCGCGGTCGGATCCGCGCAGGTAAAGGCGCTTCCCGACAGCACCATCTCGATCTCAATTGCGGCGTCGGGCTGGTATAGGAAGTATGACGGCCTTCCGGTCTAAGTCCAGCCCCACTCTCAGTAGCCCACGCCCAACCAAGGCCGCTAACGCAACCTGTGCATAGAAATCGTGCGGTTTGCTTAGTTCTGCAAAAATATGGTCCGACAGTAATCCGTGGACAAGGCCTTGGTGGGCACCAACCGTTGACGAGCGTGACTCACGGATTACCCGAGCATACTCACTGCTATATGTAAATAAATTGCATCACAACCTGACATTGGAGAATTGCTTGCTTGATTTACATACATCCTTTACGGCTCGTTTGTTTCGCTTGGGTATCGCGGCCGCACTCGCGCTACTGATATGCGCAACTCCTCTGATCGCAATACCATCTTCCGCGCAGGCGGCGGGAGCGTCTCGTACGTCGCTTCCCATTGTTGCGGGCACTAAGCTTACTTTCAGCCAGCCACCACATCCGGGTACCTACGCTGCGGACTCATATTGTACCGCCGGCGCAGTCTTCAAGTCCACCACATATTTATCGAGGCTTCTTCCGTACTCCGCGGCATCACGGTATGTACTTACTGCCAAGCACTGCGGACAGGTGGGAGCCGATGTCAGCGTGGGGGAGGATGCTGTGGGGAAAGTTATCTGGGCGTCACCGGATCGAGATCTCGAACTGATTAAGGTGGATCCGGAAGCGCATCGTAATACGCATTGCGGCCCCACCTACGGAGGTGCAAGTAGATGTAGTGTAATCCAGACCTTCACACCGAGAGCCGTCGGGAAGATCATCCTCGATTTACCGTATACGCTTAACTTTGAGCGAGCAATACCCATTGCGGGAGTAGGCACTCCAACTAATACAACTCGAATATGTACATCTGGTTACCGCACGGGACCGAATTGCACCTTTCGTCTGGTAAACCTTCCACCACGAGAAGAAGAACAAGCCAAAGCCCGGGGTCAAAAAGTGATGCGTAGCGAATCCGCTGGTACGGATCAGGGAGATTCCGGTGGACCGGTCAGTGACCCGAGTGGTGTCCTCTTTGGTATCCATCACGGCTCTGCCGACCCTACTCGCTTCGCGAACGTCGGTATATACACACCTATCTCCGAGTTTTTGACAGAGCAGCCCAACTATGCACTTGCACCTGCAAGTTAGGCGATTAGCAAAACTCGGCATCACGGTACTCGCTGCTGTCGTTTTAACATGCATCTTCTCCTCTGCCTCGAACTAGCCCACTTTGCAGTGATCGGGATCACAATACAGTCCACTTCTTATGACAATTTGAAAAGCTATTCTTGGTCGGCCGCTGCGTTCGCGGGTGCTGCCATCAGCGTGGCACCGCCCGTTTGCAGCTAACGCGTTGCCCGTAGACAACGCCGAGTACTCGAAGCGTCAACCTACCTAATCGATGTCATCGAGGTTTCTCGGTGCGCCTGTGTCCTATATTAATAGCGCTTGGGGGCGTAGCGAGGACTCTGTGCCTATCACGAACACCCAGAAATCGCCTGCTTCGCGCGGGCGGAGTCTGACGGGACCAATGCGACGTCCCCCGGCGCCTACGAATCGGTGATGGCCACCATGGGGCGTGGCATGCCTGCGGATACGCCAAACGTGGTACATAGACCATGTCGCCAACGCGATGGTTGCGTGCACGCTGCTGCGAGAGGACGGGTGCCTACAGGCCGATGAGCTCAGCGGATTCCTGCGGGGCATGCCTTTCGGGACAGTCGTCGGGCCGTCCAAGTTGACGCTGGGCGTGCTCCCAAACAGCTTTAGCGCTATCGTCCCCCGCAGTGCTGACGTGTGCGCACGCCTCGACCTCCCCGAACTCGCGCTCCGAGACGCGCTTCCGGCGGATGTGCCACCGCGACTACTATTAGTACTTGATCTTGCCCTGCCAGGCAGGACGGGCGCGGCTCGCAAACATTCCAGTGCGAGTCCCGGTTGAAGTCAGCGATGATGCCGGTCATGCTGATTCAGCCGACGCCGTTGCAGTTGGGAATTGCGGTTGGCGTACTGGACACGGCCTTAATGCTTCACGCGACGCTGAACACGGAGCTGCTCCCTCCAGACCATGCAATGCAACTCTGTCTCAGGAAAGGCGCGATTAAGTTGTGCCATTCGACCACGAACACCCGCATGCCCGCGGGACACTGGTAGCGAGGATATGGCTGATGGGTCCCGGCGCACTTGGATGTAGTCACACTCGTGCAAAAACTGCGTCGGCAGGCTATCTGAGGTGTCAATGTCGATTACAGGCGGGGGTAGGAGTCGCCATTGTCAGCCGGCGACCCCGTCCGTGTCCCCTGTGTGGAACAGCGATAGAAGCGGTTGAAATACCGGGAGTGCTGGCTGTTGAGGAGTGCAAAGTCATCCTTTCAGGAGTCCTCAGCGGCGTACAACCAAAGTCGGCGGCTCCCTAGCCGCTGAGGGCCCGCAGATACGGCGGCTGCCGGTCGCTTGTCACAACTACTCCACAGGAATCTGCCCGGCGTAGCGAGGGTTCGGGTAGGTATGCCTCCCCGAACCACCCAGTTGTAGTCAGGTCTGGGCGTTTCGCCCTATCGGCTAGCCCATCTGCCTGAGGTAGTCGCGCGGGTTGGCGTCCCACCATTCGCGGCTGTGGACGATGCGGGTGGGGAAGGTCTTAAGTTTTTCCTGGCGGTTGCAGGAGCTGCCGATCGCAATCGCGGCCGTTTGCCCGTTGAGCGGGATGCTGTTCCAGCCGTAGTGGATCGGGATGCACAGGTCTGGTACCGAGCCGTCCAGCGGGTAGACCATGATGGCGTGGACCTTCGGGTTCGTGACGCTGAGCATGATGGCGTTGTCTCGAGGCGCCGCGTGGGTGGGGTTAGGCAGATCCGCCGCGTCCGCAGCGGCACCGCCGCCCAGGGCGATTGCTGCGCTTAGGAGGATGGACGCGGCCGTGGTGATGAGCGGGCGGGCGTGGGGGAGGGTCATGGTCGTCCTTCGCAAGCAGGTGATGAGGTGGTCCCCACCATACGAAGGACGTCGACGCCCCGGATTGGCGTGTCCACATCCGCGGCTGACGCTCGGTGCCAGCAAGGCCTCGACTACTAAGACAGAAGGAGAGTCACCTACGCTGCGAGCCGGCTACGAGGGCGTGAACGGCCGTGGAGCACCCGAAGTCCTCAGTAGGCTTAGACCATGACCGGCGTGCACCTCCGAGCCGCACACGATGCACCGCGGCAACGTCTTGAAGGCCACGATCATCTCCGACGGCACCTATGGAGTGCGTGGCTTCCACGGCGACACCTCCAGCGTTGACGACATTGACGACTGTTACCTCCCGCACGTAACCACCTGAGACAAGGCGGCCACTCCGGCAACCACGTTGTGGTTTCGGAACACGGAGATCCGGTAGGCGAGGGTGCACCCGCTGCTCATCTCGTAAGGGCGGGAGTGTGCCCAGACCGTCAGATGGAACAAGGGCGTCTCGCACATCGCAGGCGACGTCAACGAGAAGGCCATCCGCCGTATGCCGGTCGTTCCGAGGTCTGGGTGCTGTACCAGCGCAACTTTATGATTGACACCCCGAACGGCCTTTTGTCCCCGAAGGTCTGGCATCGTGTCGAGCGGCAGCGCGCCGGCCTCGCACTGAACCGGGCCACCGAGGCATCCGGCGTGAAGAACGCCGCGACTTACAAGTACCTCGCATAGGACTCGCTCTGGTACTGGCCCCCTGGCGCCACAATCGAGAAGACCGCCACATGCGCGCGAGCATGGTCACGCCGGAGGCCGGCCGTACTTCTCCGTCGACGGGGAATGACCGGTCACAGTGCAGGGGTGGGGTGCCCTGCGGTATCCATGGAACCACGCCCACGGACTGACGAACGGCTGGCAGAAGCCGGCGCTGCGTGACACAGAGCGAATCAAGGGCGGCACGGTGCGATCCGCGCCTCGGGTTCATAGTCTCTCACTGGTGTCAGTCTCGCAGCTCAACCAGAAGCCCCTCGAGTGCACGGAGCGCCAAGTCGCCGCTGTCATAAAGGATGCCCTACAACTTGAGCTCAAGCAGCAAGCCAACAACGTCACCCTCGACACGGCGGCCGAGCGTCTCTCCCTGCTTGAAAAGGTTAGCGCGCTCCTGCGACCCTCAGCCCTTGTCGCGCATAGTGCGCGGCGTCCGGTGAACAAACGGCTACCAAAGTGATTTGAAGGGAGACGAGTAGGCGCCATTGCCCGACGTGCAGCTGATCGTGGTTCCATAGCCCGGCGTGTGCGTGTGGTCCTTGAGCGTTAATGTCACACACGAAGAGCCGGAGTCCTAGGACCCCGGCTCTTAGACGTGCTGACCGGCGGATGTGCCGCCGCGACGATTACTGCTTGATCTTGCCCTGCCAGATAGGCCGGGCGCGGTTCACGAAGTCCCAGTGCGAGTCCCGGTTGGAGCTGGGAGCAATGTCGGTCGTGTTGTTCCGCTTGACGCCCCTGCATCCGGGGATCGCAGTTGGCGTAATGGACACGCCCCCGACGCTCGCCGCGATGTCGAAGACGACGCTGCTTCCTCCAGAGAATGAGACGCAAGTCCGTCTTTGGGTGGGCTGAAGGAAATTGTATGACTCGATCATGAAAGCCCGCGTGCCGGCTGGGACGCTGGTAGCGAGGATGTGGCTGATGGGTCCAGTCGCTCCCGGATGCAGCTGGATTCGTGCAGGGGCGGCTTCGGCAGGCTGCATTGAGGTCGCGACTCCGATGACAGGTAGGGCAGCAGCCATGACGAGGGCCGAGATTGCCAGCAGGCGACGCCGTGCGTGTGCCTTGTGGGGCTCAGGGGTGAACTCGGTCGGAAGACCGAGAGTGCGAGTTACGGAGGTCTGCATCGTTGTCCCTTCAGGGTCCTCAGCGAGGCGTACGGCCGACATCGGCCGCGCCATAGCCGCTGATCGACTTAAGTTAGGGCGGCCGCCGGTCGCTTGTCGCAACTACTCCACAGGCGGACCCCGTCCGACGTCGCGAGGGTTCGGGTAGGGAGCCCTCGATGAGTTGCGATCCCAAGGCTCGGGTGTATGTCCTCCCCAGTGTCATCGCCATATAGGTGTGTGGCCAAGAGGTAGCACACAGGGGCGCTTTGTGGAGCAATGGTCATACAGGCATCGATATTACGCGCAGCGCCGGCAAGCACCTTATCCCCTGGCCCGACGCGCTGCATACGATCACGAACGCATTGCGGAGCTCCACGCGGATGAAGATGAACGAGGGCGGCCCGCGTAGTAAGCGGCGGTTCTTCGTTGGCCCGCAGCACGCGCAGTCGGATCGACTCATTGAAGTGCTTGTTGAGCTCAAGCCCGGCGGATTAGTGGTGTACCACGTGATGCCGCTTTGCTCGTACTGCCGAAAGCTGATGGAGGAGGAGAAGTGACACTCTCGAAGAAGGACCAGGGCCGCTAAGGCCGTATGGCGGCGACGGAGGAGACGTCGACGGGTGCGACGCTGCCCGGCGACAGTGCGCATGGCTCTAATGCGGTCGAGATCGGGGCGCAGCTGCTCCTCGATGCGCTCGGCAGGAAGGCGGCCGTCTCCAAGGCGATCGGCCGGCCGAAGCTGTGTGGCGCGGCGCCGGATGGCGAGCACTCGCCAACCATCCACGTCCGCCTCTCCCGGTATTGCAAGGACCGTCTGGAGCAGCGGCGAATCGTGCAGCGCCGTAAGTACGCCGCAGATCTGGTCCGGGACGCGATCGACGAGTACCGCGATTGACACAAGGGCGACTTACGCCGCGTTACGGGCTGAGAGACGCGGGCGGCCGCGTGAACAACCCCGGCCACGCCTGATGTCGAGTCGTCATCGAGGGGGTCGAGTCACGCATCGAGGTGCCGCGGCTTCGTTCCGCTGCGCTCCACGAATCCGCGCCCATGAACTGCATGGCGTGCGCTCACGAGGCAGCAGGTGCTGTGGCATCATGACCACCTGACCTCGCCTGATCATGACTACCGTGCTGACCGTGGCGAGCCGCGAAGGATGTGACGGGGTGTGCCCTGTGGTTCTCGTCCGGGTCCGGCCTGACGACTTCACCGACGACGACCTGGCATTGAAGGGAGTGAGGGCAGGTGGCGTGCGAACGTGGTTTGAGCAGGCGAAGGCGACGACCATCGGTGGTCGTGGGCTCGTGTGTTCCTGTGCTGCTTGATGGCGCTGCCTGTGACGTTTCCTGTAGCAGAGGTTGCGCTGCTCATCTGCGCGACAACGCTCTCGAGCGTCAGCGGTGTGATCACCTTCGCGCTAGGGCGTGTCTCCTAGGCACCTGGTACAGGCGATGACGGCGTTGAGGACGGCCGCGGCGCGGTGGACGATCGCGAGCTTGTTCTATCGGATCACCAGACCCCACCGCTTCATTAATCACGGGGTGCGTCAAGCGTCAACGAGTTAAAAGCTTATATCCTCGCTGCTCTTTGAAAAACTCATATAGCTTGATATATACCATCGTGCTGTCCTCCGTGAGGCGACGAGGGACTTGATCCGTCATTATCCCGTAAAGCATACCCGTATCCGGGTTGAAGACGGGCCCGCCGGAATCTCCTGCAAGTAGAAGGTCAGTCGTGGAAGACGCCGCTTGATCTCCGTTGTGAGGGGCTCTGAAGCCGGGCGGCCAAGCGCGAACGGATAGGTTCATCCAGTTGACCTGCACGCCAGTGGTGCTACCGCTCGTAGCGAACGTTTCGTTCGGCCCGGGGTCACTGTACCCGATCACAGGTTGGCCATATATGCTCCGTGTTCTGACCGATGCGGTAAGGACACGAGGAAGCGCGTTTGGCGTCCAGGTCGTCACCGGCAAGCAGTGGGGCGCGCCATGTGAGGAGCTTCCACACGTGTATGACACGTGAACAGTCGGTTCGATCTTGATTAACGCCAGATCGATGTCATCAGATCTCCAATAGACGGTTCCTACGGGGGCGGTATTGCCATGGCGAGATTCAATCTCGTTTCTGACATACACTTTCTCCCCTGTTCGTGCGACACAGTGGTTAGCGGTTACTACATATCTGGTGGCGCGCTCTTTTGCAACTAACAATGAGCTCCAAGTATTTTTTTGCACTACTGCGCCTGCAGTGCAATCGCCACCGAACTCGAATTCGAGCTGCGAACCGGCAACCACTGGTCGTGTCTGCCTCGCGCTTTCTACCGCGGACGCACTAGAAGCCGTAAACGCGACGGCCACTAGCCCGAGGCTAATGGACACGGTAAGGGCACAGCGGCGCCGACGATGTGTTCTTAGCATTTAATTGCACTCTCCAGATTCATTTGACATAAAAGTAGAACCACGTACACGCGGGATGCACAGGGCTTATTCACTGCTCAAGAAATACTAATTTTACAGAGGTGTTAATCTGAAGCGCTACCTTTGTCCACAGGTCGGGTGCTGACTGACAACGTGGAGACCAGCGATTGCAGATCGCAAAGTGATGACGCCCGTCGTCTCGACCTAGGGCGTTCGTCCTAATGGTTCGTGGTGATAGCTGCGAGCCTGGGAGGCAGGTCGCGATCCGAGTTGCCGCCGGACGATCAGCGGGCGTTGATCGCGCCGTTCCTGCCGGTCCGGGCGGGTCGGTTCAGGCGGCCGTCTTCGGATGCTCGCTCCATGGTCGAGAGCATCGTCTACCGGTATCGGATCGGGATCGCGTGGCGGGATCTGTGTAGGGTGTTTGGGCCGTGGCAGACGGTGTGGAAGTGGCGCCGCCGGATGGCTGGCGACGGCTCGTGGGACATGCTCCTGGCCGCGCTGACCGCGCATGCCGACCAGGTGGGCCTGGTCGAGTGGTCGCTGTCTGTGGACTCCACGGTCGCTCGTGCGCGTCAGCACGTGACGAACAGAACCCTTAACACAGGGGGGTCATCGAATCACACGAAGCCCAACGTCCAGGCGCCTGATCATGGTCTCGGCCGCTCCCGCCGCGGCCTGTCCACAAAGGTGCATCGGCTCGTCGACAGGCACGCGCTGCTGCTGGTGCCGATCGTCACGCCGGGCAGGCCGGTGACTCGCCCATGCTGCTGCCACCGCTCGTAGGGCTCCGCGTAGTCAGGCCAGTCGGCCGCTGCGCACGCGGCCGTATCGGCTAAGGGGCGACAAGGCGTAGTCGTCCCGGGCGATTCACCTCCATCTGCGTGGTCGCGGCATCCAGTCCGTTACGCCTGAGGCGCGGGATCAGCAGGGTCAGCGGGAATGACGCGGTTTCCGTGGAGGCAGGCCCGTCTTCTACGACCCGGTCGACTACAAGCAGCGCAACGCCATCGAGCGTGGTTTCTGCCGGGCTGGGGCTGGTAACCGGAAACGACAAGCTCGCGATCGTCTACCGCGCCGCGGCCGTCCTCAACGCCGTCATTGCCCGGACCAGGCGCCTAGGAGACACGCTCGAGCGCGTCCGCCACACCACATCCGTGTCCTTCGCGACGCGTGAAACCGTTTTATCGACTTGAGTGGATGAAAAGGGGCAGGGTACTTCGACGAAGTGCTTGCTTCAGTTGCCGCAGTGACTGTTTCCGAGGTCGGGGAACTTGATGTAGAGGTACTTAAAGTGCCTGGTGTTGCAGCTCAACGAGACTGATCCGAGGGTGATGAACGCGACGGCACCGATGCTGACAAAGATCGCGGATGCCAGCAGCCCGAACGCTCCCGCAACAACGGCTGCGATGCCCGTCGCCGTTCCGCCTCCGAGGAGGGCGCCTCCAGTGGGGGCGGTGATCCTGACGGTCGCCCAGTGGTGGAATAGGCGCTTGAACTTGTGCCAAAGCGATAGCTGCGTGCCGACCTGGGCGGCGGGCGCGGGGGATGCCGCCTGCTGCGGGACCTGGGCTCGCCCCTGGCTCCTGTCGCTGCCCAACTCTCCCCATGCGGCGATGCTGCCGGTACTGCGGAGCTCCTCCACTTCGGCTACCATGCTGCGGGCCATGGTCGTCCGGTCCAGAGCGGGGGCTCCTTGGGCGCGGCCGGCAACGCTCGCGTCGACGAGCTGGTCGACGGTGATGCGCCCATCGACCACATCCTGCAGGAACGACCCGTCCTGCACAGCGACGGCGATTGACTTCTCAGCAGCATTCGCTGCCGGGACACCCGTCACAAGCGACCCGACGATACCGAGCATCGCAACCGAGGAAACTATGGTCCAATTCCGATGACGGTGGCTTGAGATCGTCGAGGCAGGATTCGGTGAGACTGAGGGCTGCATGGAGGCCTGTTCGGTAGGGCGAAACCGGATCGTGAAGCCCATACGGTAACGCGTGCTGATGAGTCGTTGGGAGGTTTTGCACAGGTCGGCTGCTCGCTATGCCCCGCCTAGCCGTGCCGCCCATCGCACGGCTTGACCCGATCGAACGGCCGTGGCGCCGCGGGTAAGATGCCGAGGGTGGGGTGCACAATGGCCCTGCGCCTGAATAGCGCGCCTACCACGCACCTGGGACGCACGCGTTCGTGGTCGAAGCGCCATGTCGTGGGGATCCGGGTAGTGAGCTTAGGCGGACACGCGCGGAAGAAGCAGCGGCACCGTTCGTCAGGAAGCGCCCATGGGCGACTCGCTGCTGTAGATTGCGAGCAACCATGAAGCTGCGCAATCCGACAGGCGATGAGAGTACGCGAGCATGTCGACGGCGACAGCTCTTCCGGGCATAGCGACGTCTGCCACCCCATGGGACCAAGGGTGAGTGCCGATCGTGCATGCAGGTTGAGCGCGGTTTACCGGATTACGTGCTGCGTCCGCGGCGCCACGGCCCTGGCGGCTACTTCCTCGCGTAGTTGTCGAAGCAAGCAAGGGCAAGCTGCTCCGCCTTCCTCGGCAGGGTTTCGATCCATTGCACGTTAGACCATCGCGCGGCCGATCGAGCATAGGTCGTAGAGCTCGCTGATCAAGTGATCGCCAGCTCGGTACAGCGCGGCCAGGTGTCGTTCAGCGGCAGGGGATATCTTGTGCCTGCTGCCCTTAAGTTTCCCCTTTTTCGCAACGACTTTCATGCCCTCACGGGTGCGGGTGCGGACGGGGTCCGATTCAAGGGCGGCGAACATCGCGAGCATGTTGAGTAGGAGCCACCCGGTACGGTCGGTCGGGTCGTGCACGGAGCCGTCGATGCTGACCGCGACGGCATTAGCCGCGAGCTCGTTGGCGATCGTGCGGTCATCGCTGATCGAACGCGCGAGAGCCGGTCGAGAGTCGATTCTCGATCCCGCGAAAGAGGGCCGGGCGATCATCGCGGAAAGCGACTACCGCGGGATCAGATTCGCATACGTCCGGCGGTTCCTACGTCCCATCGTGGCGGACGAAGGCATTTTCGCTCAAAGACCTGTTCATTATCATGGAAGCGCGGGGGAGGGGAGTTGCCCGAGCGCTCTTGGAGTATCTCATCGCCGCGGTGCGCATGTATGCTCCTGTGGTGCTCCTGTGGTGCTCCTGTGGTGCTCCTGTGGTGCTCCGATGGGCGACCGTGCCTGGTAAGGGGCCAGCGCGAAAGATCTATGACAGCCACGGCGTCGTCGATATCTCTGTCACCTGCCACGTGATCGGCTGGGGTGCGACGCACTCGAGAGAGCTCAGGGGGGGCGTCGGAGGAGGAGCATGCCAATAACGCCTAAGCCGAGACGTGATCGTTGGGATCAGTGCCCAGGCGGATAGTGCGAACAAGCCTCGGTAATTAATAAACTGGTAGGCGAAAAGTATGTAGATTCGCTCGATTGAGTACTTGATCAATGGCGTATTCAACGACGCCAAGCGGATCTATTATACTGCGCAACGAGGCCCAAAAACGCGGTCATGATTTGCGCAAGCAACTATGTTGATATTGTACGCTGGCCTCATGGGGCGATAGGGGACAGGCTCATTAAGACGGCGCGGCCTGAGGCTGCGCCTGTGGAGAACGCGCGTCCTTCGCTCGCCTCGGGTACTAATGTCTGTTTACATGTTGCGCATTGGTAAGCGTTTGATACTCTCTTTCGTCATGGTTTTCAGCCTCGTTGGTAGCTGCGCAATCGCCGCACCAGTCCAGGCGGTCGACCGCGTGGCCCGTGGTTCGTTGCCTATACGGGCGGGTACCCATCTCATCTTTGGCGAAAGTCGAGGTTTTGCTTACACGAGGGACATTGACTGCACTGCTGGGGCTGTGTTGACAGGCTCTGGAATATTCTCACGAATCACCCCGTATCAACGTGCTGTCCGATACGTTGTGACAGCGAAGCATTGCGGCGGTCGTGGTGCGCATGTGCGCGTTAATGATGTGCAGATCGGGTCAGTAATTTGGGAATCGCCAGACGTCGACCTCTCGATCGTCCGGGTTGAGCCGGCGCAGACGACGAGAAGAAGTTGTTATCCGACATCAGCCGGCATCCGCTGTTCTCTCGTAAGTGACTACGAGCCTCGGGCAATTGGTGAGGTGTTCGCTGCGAGGAACCGATCTGGCCAGGAGTCGTCATTGCGAGTAGCCGGGACTAAGGTACCGGCTCCTCGAGAAATTTTTTGCACAACCGGGATGGTGACTGGAATCATGTGTAATTGGATTTCGATCCCGCCCCCGCCGGGACTGGAATTGGGCAATCAGCAAGTCTTGGCGGAGACGTTCTCAGCCTCAACGAGGCAAGGTGATTCGGGGGGGCCTGTTGTTAGCAGGGACATGAATATTATCGGCATTATTTGTGACGGCGGATTGCCGGGTTCAGGAGACGAAACTTACATGAGCTACGTACCGATCGCTGTTCTTTTCCGAGAACAACCGTTTTACGTGCTAGCAACCTCCTAAAAAGTTTACCTAAAGTGATGCGCGGAATAAGCCAGCCGCAGCGCGTACCTCCGTAGTCGCACGGAGTCACTGCGGGCAGGGCGCGATGCTCAGGGTGAATATCGTGCGCTTTCGGCCAGCGCGCCATCGCCCGCCTCGGCGGCGTCCTCGTGCTCATCGGCATGGGCGCGGAGCTCGCGTTCCCGAGCATCGTCGGCACGATCGTCGGGTTCGGCGTGGCCGGCTTCGGCGTCGCGACCCTCATCCCCTCCGCGATGCAGGCCGCAGACGATCTCCCCGGCTTCGCACCCGGTGCCGGCCTGACAATCATCGGCTGGCTCCTACGCGTCGGGTTTCTGCTGTCACCACCGGTCGTCGGCGCCATCGCGGACGCCTCGTCGCTGCGCTACGGCCTGATCCTCGTCCCCGCGGCCGGCCTCCTCGTGCTCCTGTTCGCCCGGGTCCTCAGCACCCGCGCGACGTCCGGGAAGGCTCCGGGCGCATGACGACGTCCGCTGTCGACCCGTTCGCGACGGCCGCCCGGCTGCGAGCGATCGCCGTCGCCATCCTGGTGATCGGCGGCGCCGGATTTGTCCTCGGCGTCGTCCTCCACGTCGCCGACCAGCCGACAGCCGGGGCATGGATGATCGGCTCGATCGCGGGCATCACGTTCGGCACCGGCTTCCTCGCCGTCGCCCACGACGCATACCTCCGAGCTCGGCTGCACGGTGCTGCGACACCAGCAGCTCAGGACCACGGCTCGAGCTGAGTGGCTGTCCGGGTAGCCATCGCCTACCGAACACCGCCCGCGAGGCGAGGTAGGCGTTCGTGGCAATCTGCGGGAACCCAATCGCGCCGCGAGGGTTGATCATCAGTCGCCCGCGCAGCCGCCCGTTGAGTGTGTGCCATGGTGAGCGCATGACGAAGAGACCGGGCAAAGTGCAAGACCCAACTGGGCAACAGCGCTTCTCCGGCCAACCGACGACGAGGCAAGGCCTCGTCGTCATCGCGGCCGCGGCCCTAATTGCTTCCTTCGGTTCCGGCTTCCTCGGCCTAGAGCTCTTGCCCCAGGCCGTCGTCGTCTTCCTCGGCACGATCGTGCTGGGCATCGTAGGGACCATGATCGTTCGACGATCTAACCGTCGGCGCCGCTAGAGCCTCAGGTCCCCGGTCTGCTCTGCATTCGATCCGTCCGGTAGGGGATCCTTCGCCGGACGCCGCTTCTCCTCAGCGGTGGTCGTCGTGGTCGATGCGACGATGAGGTCATGGCGCCTGATGACGAACCAACTCTGGTCCCCGAGCTGCTGGTCACCGATCTCGACAGGAGTCTCACCTTCTGGTGCGATCTCTGCGGATTCGCGGTGCGCTACTCGCGCCCAGAGGAACGATTCGCTTACGTGACCCTCGGCTCGGCTCACGTGATGCTCGAGGAAGCGGGCGCAGGCCGCAACTGGGTGACCGGTCCGCTGGACCCGCCCTTGGGGCGTGGGATCAACTTCCAGGTCACGGTCCCTGACTCTCGGCGTGTTGCGGCGGCTCTTGAAGAAGCCGAGGTAGCCCTCTTTATGCCGGTAGAGATGAAGTGGTATCGGGTCGACGACGACCAGGAGGCCGGCGTGCAGCAGTTCGTCGTGACCGATCCCGACGGGTACCTCCTCCGGTTCCAGTCGCCGCTAGGACGCCGAGCAGTCGTCCGGTAGGGGATCCCCTAACGGACAGGGCCGGTGGCATCTTGGACTCGGCCGGCTGCCAGACTCATCCGGGTGATCGTCCTGCTCTCCGCTCCCACGAACCTCGGCTTGGAGCCGCCGCGACCGGGGTCCGTGCCGGGTGCCGCGAAGGCGCCGGAGGCCCTGCGCGAGGCCGGCCTCTTCCGGCGTCTCGCCGAGCTCGGCGCGCGCGACGGGGGAGTCGTGCTGCCGGGCCGGTACGTCGACGACGACGCGGACCGGCCGACCCATCGCGTGCGCAACGAGCAGGCCATGGTCGAGCACGCCCGGCGCCTCGCCGACCGCGTCGCGGACGTGCTGCGCGCAGGTGGTTCGCCGCTGGTGGTCGGTGGCGACTGCAGCGTCCTCCTCGGCGCCGGCGTCGCGATGGCGCGTCGCGGGGGAGCGGGACTCGTGCACGTCGACGGGCACACCGACTTCCGGAACCCCGGCAACAGCGATCGGTGCGCGAGCGTGGCGGGAGAGGACTTGGCCGTGGCCGTGGGCCGGCATCGGCAGGCGATCGCGGACATCGACGGGTGCGGGCCCTACTTCGCGGCAGCGCATGCGGCGCACGTCGGCTGCCGGGACGACGACGCCGAGATCGTCGAGGTGCGGTCCCTGCTGGGGTGCGTCGTCCCCGCGAGCGAGTGGCGCATCCTGGGCACGCAGGCGGTCGCCGACGCGGTGCTGCGCGTCGCGGACGTGTCCGGGTACTGGCTGCAGGTCGACGTCGACGTGCTCGACCCGGAGGTCATGCCCGCGGTGGACAGCCCGGATCCCGGCGGCTGCACCGCAGGCGAGCTCGTCGAGCTCCTGCGTGCGCTCGCTCCGCGCGCGGTCGGGGCCTCGGTCACGGTCTTCGACCCGGACCTCGACCCCGACGGGCGGCACGCGCGCCTGGTGAGCGACGTGGTGGTCGACGGCCTCAGTGGGCTCGGCTCGGCGCTCTAACGTCACTGTCCGGAGGGGGATCCGCTGCCGGAACGCGCTCGATTCTGTCCGTCGATGCGACGCGTAGGCCATGCGGAGCGCGACATCCCTCTACCGCTCGACCGTCCAGACCTCATACATACGCGCCTCGGCGCCTTCGAGGTAAGCGCCGTCGATCTCGAGCGCGGAGCGAAGGGCATCGTTCGGCAGCCGCATGCGGCTGATCAACTCGCCGTCCTCATAGGCAGGGCCGACACTCAACCACACCAGGTCTCCATCTGATTCGCTCACGCGCCGAGACTACTTGCGCGCCGAACTGTCCGGTCATCGGTGATCGACGCCCTCGACGGTTGGCCACCCCCAACGTCGGTCGATCAGCGAGAGGTTTGGATCCTGCGGCGTTCGGTCACTGACCCTCTACCGGAACGCCTCCCACGGCGGACGGGAGCTCAGCTGGGTAAGAGATAGACATCAGGGGCACGCGGAGTAGGTTGCGAGCATGCCGTTGAAGTCATCCTCTGACGTCCGTCGCCTCGACCTGCTTGGCGCTGTCATCGCGCACGTGGACGCCGGTGAGCCGCATGCTACGCCGGGCGCGCTAATGCGTGATTCAAGTGATGAGGACGAACGGCGAGCTCTTTCGACGGATGTGCGGGTTCTTCGCGACCTGGGTTATATGGACCTAGAGGAGCGTATGGCCGGAATGTGGTTGGCTAGGCCCTCTCAGGCGGGCCGCGATGCATGGAATGAGTTCGACGGGCTGCGTGGGAATCGACTCGAACGACAAAAAGCCCTACGAAATGTATACCTTCGTTGGCTCTACGAACTTGTCCACAATGGGCGTTATCCGCAGCCAGGCGAGTTCCTCGAGTCGGGCGTCAATTTTCTCGGCACCTCGTTTACCAAAGATGAAGAGGAGCGAGCGGCGGTGTGGCTGAAAGAGCGCGCTTTCATCCGCGGTCAGGGGTCCTGGGGGCACCCGGCGCCGATCCACCCAGAGGTTACTGCCAAGGGAGAGGACTACGTGGAGAACGACCGAGACGTGCATGCGGATCCTCGCGCAATCGGGGGTGGGGCGACGACGAATTTCAACGGTCCTACGCAGATCGCGTATGCCGGCCGGGATGCGAATATGGTGCAGAACAACCAGGGGATCGCTGACGAAGCCCGACACCTGGCTCAGGCTGTGCAGCAGCTCGCGACACTGGTAGATGGAGCGCAGGCGGACGCGTTAGTGAGTGCTGCACGTGATCTCGAAGAGGAAGCGGCGAGTGGCGCGCGTCCGACTCGCTTGCGAGCTATCGCCGAGGCGGCTCAGCAAGTGCTGGCCGGTGGCGCCGCAGGCGCCCTCGGCAACGTTGTTTCTGACCAAATTGGTGCGTTCATCGCGTCGCTACCCCTCTAGCTCGAAAGTGAAGTCCTCGCCGCTCGCGACAGCCTCGGCATACGCATCGGCGTCTGACTCGGCGAGTGTCAACCAATCGGGAAGGGCGCGAGGCAGGTCTGCGCGAACCACGTGCGAAGGCAACCCTGTGTGGGTCTCCCGAAAAGCCGCGTCGGCAATTTTAAGCTCTGCGCCCATGTCTCGGAGTACGCTCTCGAAGCCCGCATTATCAAAAGAAAATTGCGCCGTGGACGGACCCTAGCGCGTCATCGAAGAGGCATCCGTGCCAGGCACAGCATGAGTTCGAATGGGGGCAGCGCGGTCGGGGTGCGCTCGATGTTGGCAGATGTGTAGACGTGTCCCGCAAGCTGTCCAGACGCCGATCGTCCTCGCGTTCAGCGCGAGGGAGCGCCGGCGGCGAGCAGACACGTCGTCACATGACATAATAATTATTATCGGCTTGTCTACGTGGGTCGTGGATGGGGCTGCTAGGTGCCCGCGCGCGGCCTTATCTCCGTCACCAGCGGTATAAGTGCGAGCCGTCTGCCAGGCGCTCCGGCTCTCGGATGGTGGCTCCTGGTAGGTCGACAAGTTCGCCCCCACGGATCGTCACGCTGCCTCCCCGAGTGCCTCCGTTCTCAAGGCGTCCGGCCAGCGTCAGCGACCCTGCTACCTGCCCACTAGGGAGCACTTCGACGAGACCCTCGTCGTCGACCTGAACGCTTCCGTTCTGCCGGCCGTCGATGGCTACCGTCGCGGCGGCGGCGACGTGGAGAGAGCCGTTGAGCGTGCCGGAAATGACGGCGTGGCCGGCAGTCCGGATCGTCAACGATCCGTTGAGGGTTGCGCCGAGCGGAAGTGTGAAGGTACCGCTGTGCACGCATACAGGCGTCGAACTGGTGCCCTTCATCGTTCCAGAGCCGTCCACGACGCGGGTCGGGACTTCTGTTCTCGTACCGTCCTGAGCGATGTTGATGCTTGTCGGGTGGTGGTGATCCATGAGCGTGTCCTGTGCGTGTCGGTGGAGGGTTACAAGGCGTGGATGTAGGCGGCAGTGGCCTCAAGTCAATGTACGTCGAACGTGGCAACAAGGGCGTCCTGCCATGCATCAAGTGCCACATCTCTCCGAGCGTAAGGAGCGACACCGACGGGCGCCGTAGCCCGGCGGTCCGACAGGCTGCGGAGCGCCGTCTCGGTCGAGACCGTCTGTTCAGTCATCCAAGGGATCGCCGGCCCGGTATAGGGGTACGAAGTGCCGTTCGGGGGCTGGGAAAACCCGGGGTTAAGTGAGTAGTGCAGGAACAGACCAGACGGTTGGAATGAGGTTCGCGACTAAACCGAGCACAAGGCCGATCAAGACCAGAAGGGCGTCACTCCGGGTAATCTGTACGGCAGACGCGAACGCCACCAAGTTTGATTTGCCGTTCGTGAGCATTAGGACGTCCAGGTCGCGGAACGTCTTGTGGGCCAACCCTGCTGCGGCCAGACGCGCGTCGTACTCCGTGTCTAATCTTGATTCGGAGGCCGCTCGCTCGACCGAACCGTACTCCAATTTCTCCAAGAGCTTCCGCTCCGCCTCGTGCCACGCGAGAACGGTAGTTGCCGCCGCCGTCAACGTCCGCGCCTCATTGAACTCAGTTGTGGTTCGTCTGTAGATGCCACCAACGCCAATCAATGGGACCAGGAAGGCGGCGACGTGGAGACCTAAGACGGTCCAGGCAAGCTGCATGTCGTAAGCATATCGGGTCCGCTTCTCTGACTGCGTATCAGTGTCGGCACTGATCTCCGATAGGCGATGCGAGGATGGACTTCGTGGACGATGGTGGTTCGACCATTTGCGCTACATTCTCGTATCTGCTCTTTCCTCAGTATGGTCCTGCAGCTTCGGTCCGCTGCGAGACAAAGGACAACATATCGGAGGCAAGTTCACGAGTGAGAAGGAAACCGTTCGCGTATGGGGATCAGGCCAACCTGTCCTCCTCGCATTGGGACTTGGGCTTATCTGCCTCTCGGATCCCTCGAGCGCGACGGTGTTGCGTCCCGCGGTGGTTAGTTCATCGGATACATCTCCCGGAAACGCGCGTAGGCCTCGGGGTCCGTGGCTAGATCCATGGCGCGCTGTTGGCTACGAAGCGCTTCAATTTGAAGGTCGCCGTCTGACGTCTTGCTGCCGCCGATCAGTTCTGCGAGTCGTTGCGTCAGCGGACCCCCGATGCTTTGACGAAAATTGAAACCGAGGAGTTGCAAAATGTTGACCGTCTCTACGGAAAGTAGCGGCTTGAGCATGCGAATTTGGCTCTTGAACTGTGCGCCCTGGTCGGGGTTCTCCATTCCGTCAGCGAATTGCTCAAGCACGGGCACGATCGTTTCGGTGATGTAGTGGACGTCGCCGGGTGTGAGCTGCTGGGCCACCAGCTCCTGCTGGTAGGCCTGCGCGATGCGGGTCAGCTCGCTCTTGTCGGCGAGGAGCTCGGACACGATCTGTTCGAGAGCGGCGACTTGCTCGCCGGCTGACTTCGAGGCACGCATCGCGCTGATCTTGTCGGTGATCGCTGACGCGGAGTTTCGCGCGGCGCTTGCTGTCAGTTGCACGCCGAGGCTGGTGAGTTGTTGTGTGAAGTCGTCCATGTTATAAGCATGCCACCGGGTGGCTCTGCTCGGCTCTGTCAGATGCTCCCCGCCGACGCCCTCGACCGCGCCATCAGTCGTATTCGCGGGTACTTACGGGATCAGGAGTCGCCGGGTTCATCCACGTCGTTTTGTCGGCGGATGAAGGCGTCCATGTTCGGGACGGTGAAGCTGACGTATCCGCGTCGTTCGGGGTAGATGATGCCCTTCTCGATCAGGGACTGACGCACGGGGCTTAGGGACGCGGCGGGCTTGGCCAGGGCAGCGGCGATGGCGGACGTGCTGGCCGTGCTCCCGCCGAGCTCGGCGATCTGGCGGAGGTACTCGCGTTCGAGGGGTGTTGTGCGGTCCCATCGGGCGGGGAAGAAGCCTTGGTCGAGGTCGGCGTTGCCTTCCTCGATGCCGGCGATAGCGACTTGTGCGTCGATGTTGCGGTCTGGGGCGAGTTCCCATACGGCCTTGCCGTAGGTCTGGAGGAAGAACGGGTAGCCATTGGCGGCGCCGAGGATCTGTTGGAGGGCTTCGGGGGTGAACTTGGCGCCGAACTTCTCGGCGGGCTTGGATAGGGCGATGGCGGCGTCGGCGGGTGGAAGGGCGCCGACTTCTCGGATTGTGAACCGTTCGGCGTAAGAGCGGGATTCGGCCAGGGTGCGGCGCAGCGTGGAGAGACCGGCGCCGATGATGTAGAACGGCCAGTCGTTCTGTCCGGCTCGGTGCTGGACGGCGAGCAGGGCGGTGAGGAGGTCAGGGTCGAGGTCTTGCATCTCGTCGATGAAGATCGCGAACGCGCTGTTGTTCTTCCGTAGCGGCAGGGCGAGGTCGGAGACGAGTTCTTCGAGGTCGACCTCAATGAGGCCGGAGTTGGCTCGGTGAGGTGAGGGCTCGACACCGAGGGAGATGCCGCTGCCGGCGATGGTGGCTGAGAACGAGGTCACGCTCGACAGGGCTGTCTTCACCTCCTCGGCAGCGTGGCGGAAGCGCATCATCTTCCGTCCCGCCATCGCGATGCCCCTGGCGAGGGACTGCCTGGCGATCAGCTTCCCGGCCTCTCCCGGCCGGGCTTCCAGCTGGACGGTCACCCATCCGGCGCTCTCTACGATGTGCTGGAGCCTCAGCAGGAGGACGGTCTTGCCCACGCCGCGCAGCCCGTAGAGGATCAGTCCGCCGTCGTTGCGGCGGACGCGGCTGTGGGCGACCATCAGGTCGACGAGGTCGATCTCAGCCTGCCTGCCAACGAGCTCCGGCGGGGTGATGCCGGCACCGGGCCGGAACGGGTTGATCAGTGGGTCCACGCCAAGACTCTAGGGGAATCTAGTTGTATATGTCAGATTGACTAGATAGGCGTATAGATCTGCCGAATCGGTGACGCAGGCAGGGCTAGGCGGGTGCGAGTTCGTCGAGTCGGTTCTTGTGGATCTTCTGTCCGAGGAAGGAGCGGACGCGGGGCCAGCGTCCGTCGATCGGCTCGAGCTTCGCGGAGTCGCTCGTGTCGCAGGGCTCGCCCGGGGGTGCACTGCAGCCGAGGCAGGCGTGCTCCGTCACCGCTCGTGCATACAGCGCGCCGATGCTGGCCTTCTCGTCGGTGGTCAGGTGTCGCCAGCATGCGGGACCCGGTGCGTCCTGGGGCAGCGTGACGACGTGCACCTGGCAGTCGTTGCCTCGGCCGCAGAGGACCTGGGCGACCGCGTCGAGCTTGGCTCGAACGGCGGCTTCGGTGGCGCGGTTCTCGTCTAGCTGCTGCGCGTAGGGCCTACCCTCCCGGTTGCCGCCGGCCCTGACCTGCTCGATAAGGTCGCGCGGGGTCAGCTCGTCGGTCCAGCGCTTTCCACGTGGGGTGAGCTCGGGCACGAGCCAGTTGGCGGTGAGGATCTCCTCCGCGAAGCTCACCTCCAGGGCGATCTGCTCGAGGTGCTCCCGGAGTTGGAGGAGGTCGTGTATCGCGTATGGGCGTCGTAGTCGGTAGGCCGGGAAGAACTCACTCGACGCAGCTTCCAGCTGGTCGAGGGCGGCGTCCGTCGCGTCGGCGGCCGCCTGGAAGCGCGCGCTCAGCTCGTGCTGCGGAGCGGCTCCCCTCGTAGTCCGGTCTCCGGCGGATGTGGTCTTCTTTCGTCGACTGGCTCGGCCCATGCAGCGAGGGTGCCGAACGCGTCGTGGTCGCGCGGGTGACGATCAACAGGGGCCCGGAGGGGCTGGAGCTGTGCCCAGCAGTACAGTGCTCTCTTCGGGTTGCGCCTGGAGTCTGGTGAGGGAGAGCGATGTCGCTCTTGCTGCACGTGTACGTCTACCGCGAGGGTCGCTATTGGATCGTCGTCATCCCCGCGCTGGGCGCGGTCACGCAAGCGCGATCGACAGACGAGATCCGCGTCATGGCCCGGGATTGCGCGGCACTCCTCCTCGACATCCCGCTCGAGCGGGTTCGGATCGGTGCCGTGCGCCGGCTGTCCCGCGTCCAGGTACAGGCTCTGCCCCGACGGGAGCCCCTGGCGCAGATCGGTCCTGGTGGCAGGCGAGGATGGGGCAGGGGGTGGTGAGCGCATGGTGTTCCAGGGTGAGGTGCTGCCGGTGACGGAGATGATCCGTCTCGCCGAGGAGGGACCTGACGCGCCGGTGAACTCGGCGGGCGTGCTCCACACAGCCGCGGGCAACGCCCTGGACGCGGCCGAGCTCGTCTCAGATGGCCAGCCGCCGACGGCTGGGTGGCGCTTCGGCGTGCTGCAGACCCTCGACGACTACACGTCGACGTGCCGTCGTGGCGGTGCCGAGTTGGGGTCGGGCGTGTTCACGGATCCGCCGGCGCCGACAGGATCCGTCGAGCTCGACGCGGCGTTCGCGGCGCTGGCGGAGTACCTCGCTGAGCGGGACGGGTGGACTCCCCCGGCCTGGACTTCCGATGCGTGGCGTTCCGTGGCGCCGGCTGTGTGGTGGGCGTCGACGCCGAGCATCCACCGCGAGATCGCGCTCGAGGAGAGCCCGCGTCCGTTCCGTAAGCGTGGCATCTGGATCACGCTGAGCGGCCTCGCGCGGGCGTGAGCTCAGCCTCTACCACCGCCCGTTGTCGGGCTCCTCGGTTACGATTTCGAGATGGTCCGAAATAGGCGCGAGGGTTCCGACTCCCGGTGCTGTCAGCCGAGCCCTGCTGGGTACGTCTGGCGCGACTATCGCGACAACGCCCATGCGTCGGTGGTGGCGTTTGAGGCCTGGTTCAGCACGCTCACTCCATGGGCACGAGCCCACGAAGAGGGCGTGCTCGAGGACCTCATGGAGGCGGCTGCGCGGGGCGAGCTCAAAGACTCCGGGGACGCGACGACTCCGATCAAGCCCATCGCCTTAGATCCGGAGATCTTCGAGCTCCGCCACAAGGCCCTGAGCAAGGCGCTGCGGTTCTACCACGGAGAGCCGGCACACATGAGCACGATCCTCGTGCACCTGCATGCCCACATCAAGACAACTGCCGCCGCTCAGCAGGCCGAGATCGAGTTCGCTGCGGATCGCTTCGACGCGGGCCGTCGCTCGTCTTGGGTGTAGAACTCGATTACACAACTTGGAGGTTGTGGCCGTAGGCTCCATCTCATGTCCCTGCTCCAGACGATGACGTCGCCTCTCGCTCTTCGCAAGGCCAAGGCCCGCGCCAAGTTGCTCGCACGTGAAGATCGCCTCCTCAAGGCTGACCTCGTGCGCATGCGCCAGGAAGCCGGCCTCACGCAAGCGATGGTCGGCGAGCTCATGGGCACGAGCCAGCAGGCGGTCAACAAGATCGAGCGCTACGACTCCGACCCCAAGCTCTCGACCCTCCGCCGCTACGCCAATGCAGTCGGCGCACTGGTGGAGCACCGTGCTACCCCGGACGTCGGCCAGTCCCTCAGCGCCGCCTCTGCCACCCGCTGGGAGAACCTGTCCGGCGTCACTTCCGCGACCTTTGCCACCGAGCTGGTGGTCCGCTCGGTGACTATGGCGGGCTGGATGGGCTCCAAGTCCGCCCACCTTCGCGTCCCGACGCGCGCAGCCTGACACCGCCATGGCTGATCTGTCGCCGAAGGACGTAGAGCTCATCCACGCTCTCCTCGCCAGCTCGAAGCTGGAGTCGGTCGAGTGCCACGAGATGTCGGCATACCGAAACGATGAACCTCCAGAGCCGGACGCTCCGGAGGAGGGCACCGTCAACATCGCCGCTCAGTACAGGTACGACGACGGTAGCTTCGGGGTACGCCTCATCGCTCATGTCACGATCCCGGTCGGCAAGATCACGGTCAGCATGGCCGGCGAGTACTCCATCGCAGACGAGTACTCCCCCTCGACG
Source organism: Clavibacter capsici (assembly GCF_001280205.1). Lineage (NCBI taxonomy): Bacteria > Bacillati > Actinomycetota > Actinomycetes > Micrococcales > Microbacteriaceae > Clavibacter > Clavibacter capsici. Next base: position 120,181 of record NZ_CP012575.1, read on the forward strand.
CGAACCGTCCAGCAGTTCTGCAACGAAGTGGCCATCATGTCTCTCTTCCCCTACCTCCGAGAAGCGGTCTCGACGGTCTCCGGGCGCGTGTTCGGCAAGCCCCTGTACTTGCCCATGGTCGACCGCGGCGAGATTACGCTCGACGTCCAGGACGTTCCCGCCTGAGCCTGCCCTCCGTGCCGTCCGGGCTCGTCGGATCGGCGCTCGGGTCGCAGCATGGGAAGGCGTCTCTCCCAGGCGCGGGACCTCCACAACCCGTACAATTACAGGTGAGCAGGGGGTCCTATGAGCACCAAGATCACGCAGCGCAGCGCGCCGACGGCTGACGTCGAGCAGGGCATGGCGCTTGTCGAGAAGGCGCAGCAGCTCGCCGGTCACTTCCCGGACGCCGAGGCACTCGGTCGTGCCCGTCGCGTCCTCGAGGGAACGATGACCGAGGACGAGGCGCGCGCGGAGGTCGCGGCGAAGTACGGGTTTTCCGTCCGCCAGCGCTGAGCGCCGGCGTCGCCCTGACGATCCCATGAGCGTCGACGACAAGTACACGTACCCGGGCAGCGGCGGCGTCCTCATCAACGCAGCGGGCATCCGCGACCACGCGCAGCTCGACGCGGCCATGAACGACGTCGCGTCGTTCGTGCTTGCGAAGATCTACACCGAGCCTGCCCCGGAGCGACTTGACCTCGAGTACCTCCGCGGCATCCACGTGCGCATGTTCGGGGATCTCCTCCCGGCGATCGCGGGTCGGATCCGCGACGTCGACGTCCAGGCGACGGGGACCGGGATCCCGTACTGCAGGCCGGACTTCATCGAGGCCAACCTCGACACACTGTTCCGCAAGCTCGAGCGCGAGGACTACCTCACCGGCCTCGACGCCGACACCTTCACCGAGCGTCTCGCTGACCGCTGGGGCGAGCTCTCGGCGATCCATCCGTGGCGTGACGGCAACACCCGCAGCCAGTCCATGTTCGTGGCCGTGCTCGCGCAGCGGGCCGGCCGTCCGATCGACTGGGCGAGCATCGACGTCGACGAGCTCCGCCACCACCGCCTACAGGCGATCGCCGGCACCGACCGTCCTCTCGCCGCATACCTCCGGGCGCACCTGATCGACTCCGCGCCCACCAGAGGCCCCGAGGGCTCGCCGCCGCTCGGCGCCGCGCGCGCCGCTGACCGGCGCAACGAGCCGGCCCGCGACTGCGACGAGACGGCCTACAGCCGCCGCGAGCTCGCCGAGCGCGAGATGCTCCGCGCGGCCGGCATCGACCCCAACGATCGCAGCACGCCGCATCGCGACTTGTCGACGATCGCGCGATCCCCTGAGCCTCCTCGTGCTCGAGGGGACGAAGGCCGCGAGCGATAGCAGGCAGGCCGCAGGTCGACGCGCACTGGCTGGAGCGTCCTGGCCATGTCCCGCGCCCTGCTGGGTGTGCCAGTGAGCCAGCACACCCACCAGGGCCTACGTCCCTGGGACCGCGAGGACGAGGCCTATCTCCGCGAAGACGACGTGCGCGTCGGTAGGCACCGTGGTCACGAACCAGGGCTCCCCGACTACCTCACCGCGGCGTAGCTCCCATCGGTTCCCGAAGCCGCGCTTGACGTCAGTGGGCTCCTCGCCGCGGAGGCCGACGAGCGCCTCCATGTGCAGCGTGGCGTCGGCGTTGGGCCACGCGCGTCCGGTGGTGGGGAGTGTGAGCGTGAAGGCGAGGACGTCGGCCGCGTCGGGATCGAGATCCCGAGCGCGCACGACCGTGACCTTGTCGACGGCGACCCAGGTGATGGGTCCGCGGCCGATCTCCACGCTGAAGTCGTGGCCGGTGAGGTCCCTGCAGGGGCGTGGATACGTCATCAGCGCAGTGTCCGTCGGAGGCCCTCGGACAGCTGCTTGGTGACCTCTCCGAGCACGCCGGCGCCGAACATCTGCGCCGACCAGAACGCCCGCTCGTCGCCGTCGTACGGGCAGATGTAGACCAGGACGGTGTCCGGGCCGTCGAACTTGACGACCTCGAGGAGTGCGCGCTGCTGCAGAGGGCCGGCAGGCGATACCTGCTCGGAGGCGCGGACAGTAAGAAGTTGCCCGTCGTAGGTGACTGTCAGAGGGTCTTTTCGAATGCGGTTGACAAGGTCGTCCGTGAGTATGTATTCCATACCTGCACGATATGCAATGCGGGTCGGGCCGGGAATCCCTCAAACGAGGGTGTTCACTTCGGGGTGGATTCGTCGGGTGGGCTGTCTCAGGTGTGCGTGGGTGATGCTCGGGTGGAGCCGCGATGCGGCGCTGTTGGTCTGATCTGTGCCGCTGCGCGGCGCTGTCTGTCTCATCTGAGCCGCTGCGCGGCGCCCCTCTCTGGGCCCTACGGGCCCGTTTTTTGGCCGTGAAGCCTTCGGCGGCTCGGTCGCTGCGCTCCCTCGTAGCCACCTGCGGGCTCCGCGCAAGCGGCTGCGCCGCCGGCTCCTCCGAGATTTTCGGGACGCGGTCCCAAGCTCCCTTATTTCGCCCCGAAATTCTCTCCCCCGCCGCCCTACGGGTTGCACTACGCCCTCCGGTCGCTAAGGCGTAAAAACGCCTTCACGGCAAAAAAACGAGTGGAAGAGAGAACACACGTGACGATTACCGAGAACACCACCAGCCCCGTCGGGGTCATCGAGTACCTGGACCCGAATGCGCTCATCATCGAGGAGAACGTGCGTCCCAGCGCGGACCTCGACCGTGAGTTCGTGCAGAGCATCAAGGCGAACGGCGTCCTGACGCCGGTCCGTGCTCGCCGAGACGGCGAGGGGCGTGTGCTTGTCCGGGCCGGACAGCGCCGCACCCTCGCCGCGCGGGAGGTCGGCCTGGCGACGATGCCCGTTCACATCATCGAGGGCGACGAGGCCACCACCGAGCGGATCGTGCAGCAGCTCGTCGAGAACGACCAGCGCCTGGCGCTCACGGACGCGGAGCGCACGGTCGCGTTCAAGCAGCTGCAGTTCGAGGGGCTGAGCGCCACGGCGATCTCCAAGCGCACCGGCACCGGGGCGAGGACCGTCAAGAAGACGCTCGCGGTCGCGAACACGCCCTCCGCGGCCGCGGCGCTCACCGACCACCAGCTGACCCTCGACCAGGCCGCCGCGCTCGTCGAGTTCGACGAGTACCCGAAGGTCCAGGCTCGCCTCATCGAGACCGTGCGAACGAATCCCGGTCGGTTCGCCCATGAGCTGCGGTTCGCGCAAAACGAGCTGGCCCGGAAGAAGGCGGTCCAGGCCGTGATCGTGGACCACGAGAGCCGCGGCTACGTGATCGTGGATCCGGAGAAGCCGGAGCACGCCGGGTTCGTGCCCGTTCGCGACCTGGTGACGGCGGACGGCGGTGACGCGCTCCTGACCGCGGAGAAGATGGACACCCTCGACGGTCTCGGCGTCCGGGTGATCGCGTACCTGCGCGACCCTGAGCCGGTGTACTACCTCCGTGACCCCGAGGCCGTCGGCTACCGCCGCGACGAGACCACCGCAACGGCCACGAGCGCGGGCTGCATGTCGGAGGAGCAGAAGGCCGAGCAGAAGGCCGAACGTCGCAGGGTCATCGCCAACAACAAGGCATGGGACTCCGCTGAGAGCGTGCGGCGCGAGTTCGTGGCCGCGCTCGTGAAGCGACGGGCGCTCCCGAAGGACGCCGCCAGCGTCATCGCGGCCGGGCTCACCACCCACCGCTACGAGGTCGGCCGCGCCATGCAGGTCGGCAGCGCGCTCGCGCACGAGTTCCTCGGTGTCGAGTGTGAGCGCGGCTACTACAGCGACTCCCTCGGGCAGTACGCCGCGGCCACGCCCACGAAGGCGCAGCACGTCGCCCTCGCCGTGGTCCTCGGCGGCATCGAGGCGTCCATGAGCCGCGAGTCGTGGCGGAACCCGGACGCCACGGCGGCCGCCTACCTCCGGCAGCTCGTCACATGGGGGTACAACCTCAGCGTGGTCGAGCAGATCATCACCGACCTGGACGAGAAGCGCCGCGCGGACCGCGACACCGTTAACGCAGCCGACGCGTCCGAGAAGGACGCCCCCGAGCCCGAGACGGACATGGTGGGGCCCGCATTGGACACGGCGGCCGTCGAGGACCGCCCCGAGCCCCTCGCCGCGGATCCCGCCGACCCAGAGGTCGACCCGGCCGAGGCCGCGTAGCCGCAGCGGGGTGCTCCCACCCGGGAGCGCCCGCCCGCCGGGCACCACGGCCGCCCCGCCCGCCGGGCACCACGGCCGCCCCGCCCGCCCGGCACCACGGCCGCCGCGGGCGCCCGGCGAGGGGAGATCCCCTCGCGCTCCCCCGCCTCCGACACCACTATCACGCGCGGACGCGCTGCTCGACACCTGGTGAAGCACGTGCGTACTTGCCAGTACGCCCGCCCGAAATGCGCCGCCATGACCTATTCGTCGTCAGGTCTATTAATATTCTCGTCCAAGAGGTAAGTAGCATCTTTCTCGAATATTGTCCGAAACAGCTCTTGGTAAAGTGCTACATTGGCATCCGGCATGCTCCATTCGCCCGGAAAGATGGGAACGTCATTCATCGGCCAAATGAGCTGGGTGTCATCTTGGTACTCATGGAGCATCCTTCGCAGACCCCGATTGATTGCCTCACTATCGGTGTAGGAGACGATGACCATCATGTTGAAGATACGTAGGGTGCACAGCATGGCGCGGACGCTGCTCGGCGGTTCCGTCTCGTAGCCGATCTCCTTCGCCCAGTGCCCAGTTGCAAGGCCCCAATTCTCAGTAACCCCCACGGCCACTGTCCAGCCCTCAGGAAGCACCTCACCAGCCATAATGTCCGCTCGATGGGAATCGGGATACAAAGTGGCAGTTCTATTTTCCCAGATGCCTCGCATCATTGCGGTCTTTATGGCCCAGCGAGTGAATGCTTGTGCGCTCCAGGCGTCTAAAATAACATTGTTGTTAGTGCTAATACCCATAATGAAGTACTTGAGGTAGTTTTCAAGTGCGCTCATCCATTCATTGTTGCACGGCGCACACACAACCTTCACGCGCTGCCTCAGGAACGGCTCATTGAGAAATGTCTCGGTCGAGACGACTTCGCCGTCAGCAGCTAAGACCTTCTTGCGAAGTCGGTTGGTCTCCCCTGGCTGCGGCCCGAGTAGCTTATAAAGCCAGTCCGGGAGAATATGTTCACGCGTAAGGGGTCGTCCGTCGCAGAAGAAGCAGGCGGGTGTTTCTTGTTTCGGTTGTTTGGGCAAAACGTGTCCTTCGGTGCGTCACGTCTAAGTAAATAAGTCGGGTAGGTCAAGCATGCCTCCTCTTCTCCGACAGCGAGAGCTAAGTTCTTCGCTCTGCTACCCCCAATCGAGGGTGCACAGCGCTTCACCCGGCCCGCGCGGTCGCTGCACGACGGGCGGCTCGCGAACCTGCTGAAACGCGACGAACGCCTAGGTAAGGAGCCCGACAAGGACGGCGAATAGCGGCTGCACGCCGTCGATGACGCGTATGGCCGTCCGCGAGCGGATCTACACGATCGCGACCACCACGGCGGCGAGCGGGCGGCCAGCACGGCCGCGTGGATCAGCTGCGCTCTCCCAGGACCGCGGCGATGCCATCCATGAGCGTGCGCGACCCCCACCCGAGCAGGCCGACGTCGAACATCCGCGCCGTGAAGAAGAGCCGTTGGTCCACGGAGTCTCGGGCGATGTACGCCACCACGTCGCCGCCGTGCACCACCTCGAGCTCCGCGTGCCGGTCGTACCGCTCGAACTGCTCGAGGCGGGACACCCGCGCCGACGCCTGCACCACGAGCGCGAGGCCGCGGTACGCCACGTGCACTGGCTCCTCGCGGATCCGCTGCACCTGGTCGTCCGTCATGAGGTAGTCCACGCCGACGACCATACGGCCGCCGGCGCCACCGGCCGCTGCCCGCGTCGACGCCGTGGACTCCCCCGTCGACGCCGCCCTGTGGAGGGACCGGTGGTGCGCCGCGTGGCGCCGCGCGCGGCTCGGCCGCGCTGGTCGCTGCGCTCCATCGGAGCCGCTGCGCGGCACAACTACGGACCCTGCGGGCCCGTTCTTATGCCGTGAAGCCTTCGGCAGTGTGCGGTCGGCCGGCTGGAGCGCAAGCGGCTGCGCCGCCGGCTCCTCCGAGACTTTCGGGACGCGGTCGCAAGCTCCCTTATTTCGCCCCGAAACTCTCTCCCCACCGCCCTACCGGGTTGCACTCCACCCGACCTCCCTAGAAGGCGACAAGCGCCTTCACGGCAAAAGAACGAGGAGGAGAAGAAGAAAGATATGACTACCAGCACCGTCGCACCTCGCAAGACCAAGACCCCGCGGAAAAGCCCCGAGGAACGCAAGGCCCAGGCCGAGGCGCTTCACGCGAGCATCGCGACCCAAATCGACGCGCTGCGCAACAGCGACGAATGGCGCCGCTACCTCGACCGCGTGCGCGACTTCCACCAGTACAGCATCGGGAATCTACTGCTCATCATGCAGCAGTGCCCCCACGCCCGCGCCGTCGCGGGTTTCCGGCAGTGGCAGGCCCGTGGCCGTCAGGTTCGGAAAGGCGAAAAGGCCATCCGCATTTTCGGATACAGCCAGAAGAAGGTCACCGAGGAGGATGCGCAGGGTGAGGAGATCGAACGCCGCATCCCCCGGTTCCCGGTCCTGTCGGTCTTCGACGTGAGCCAGACGGATCCCGTCGACGGCGTGGAGGACGCCGAACTCGTGCACGACCTCACCGGCACCACCGATCACGGCGTGATCGACGACCTGACGACGTTCCTCGCCGCCGAGGGCTGGACGGTCGCCCGCGAGTACCTCGACGGGGAGAGGAAGGGCTACGCCCGCCCCAGCGACCGATCCGTCGTCGTCGAGGTCGACGTCGCCCCCGAGCAGGCCGCGAAGACCCTCATCCACGAGACCGCCCACGTCGTCCTCGGCCACACCGACGACCTGGCCGGGTACTGGGGGCACCGCGGCATCCACGAGACCGAGGCCGAGTCCGTCGCCTACGTCGTGGCCGGGCTGCTCGGCTTCGACACCAGCGCCTACAGCATCGGCTACATCGCCGGATGGGCCGACTGCGACGCCGAACTCGTCAAGAACACGGCCACCCGCGTCCTCGCGGCCGCTCACCGCATCGCCGCCGTCCTCGACCCGGACGACCCCCACGACGCCCCCGCGGCCGCGTGACCGGGGCTCCCGGCCGGTCCGGTTGGGCCGGCCGGGAGGGCCGCGGTTCCGGCTACGTCGCGCGGACCTATGCTGGCCGCCCGGCGAACGCCGGCGAGAGGGCGGGCAGCGACGACCTGGTGAGAAGTGCGCAGCAGGCTCCCGAGAGCGGCCGCCCGTTGTCGAAAGCACCGGACCAGAGCGCTGATGGATATCCAGCCCTCCCGCAGTCATTCACCCCCCCAATGTCACCGATCACAGTCCCCACGTCGGTCACAGATTCATGTGAGGGATGCGCGCACAACAGTCCCCTGTACCACGCAAGGTACTAATTAGTACGCCGCGGGAAGGTTTCAGGGGGGCCCGCGCACGGTAGGGCTAGATATGTATTTCAAGCACGAGGGAAATACACCAGATTCCCAAGGAAAAAATGCCCCCAAAGTATTGCCCTCAGCGCCCCCGATGCCGTATTGTTCTATATATGGAAAGCAACCGCAGCGGCAACGACGAGAACGGAGCTCCGATGAACACCACCAGTGCCAACGACCAGAACCTCGCACAGGCCGCCGGTACCTCCACCGTCGACGAATACGTCGTTCCGGTCGACCCGATGGATCTTCTCCAGTGCGACAGCTGCCAGTAAAAACCCCTTCTCAAGGGGACGTTGTAATGGATACGCAGAAGCTGTCATCCGAGCAGGAGCTCGCATTCGACCTCGGCCGCGAAATCGGAATCATCGAGGGCCGAGCCGCCATGGAGGATCTCGCCGACCGGTACTACCGCGCCGCCTACGGCGACGAGCGTCGCCCGCAGAACCGGGCCATCGTCACCCGCGAGGAGCTGGAGGAGCGACGCCGAGCCGCGTGGGAGGCCGCGCAGCCCATCACCGTCGACGACGCCCTCCGATCCTGGGGAATCGACCCCGCATCGCGGCACGTGACCCCCAGCACGCCCGCCACGACCTCGGCGCCCTCGACCCCGTCGGCCGCACCGTCCACCGCACCGTCCGGCACCACCCACACGAACAGGAGCCGCACCATGAGCCACATCAGCCGAACCGGCAACCTCGCCGGCACGCCCGACCTCCGCCAGGGACCCAAGGGCCCGTACACCTACGCCGCCGTTATCGTGAACGACCGGTTCCAAGACGACAACGGGACCTGGGTCAAGGGCCCCCCGATCCGGTACGAGCTCGCCGTCAGCGGCACCCAAGCTGTCGCCCTCGTTGCGACCGCGAAGGCCTGCGGCAACATCCGCGTCACGTTCAGCGGCGCGTACACGGTGCGCGAGTTCCAGGGCGACAAGGGCACGATCCTGCAGCACAAGGTGTTCGTCGACGAGATCGGCGCCAGCTTCTTCGGCCAGGACGTCACCGTCGCCCGACGCACCGCGTCCACGACCACCGGCGAGGCGTAGCCATGTTCCTCCGACCCATCAGCGCCTCAGAGGCCAGCACGCTCGAGGCTGACGAGGACACCCAGCTCGTTATCGACGTCTACGGCGCGTACGAGACCGCCAGGAGCGCCGCCCGCCACGCCATCGAGAGCGGGCAGCCCGCGGACGCCGCCGCCAGCGAGATGGCACCCGCGAAGGAGTGGGCCGTGATGAACGCTTCCTGGATCGGCCTGTTCCCTGTACAGGGCGCCCTCTGCGGGGCCGTTGAGACCCTCCTGGACCAGGGCGTCGCAGCGGATGCTGTCGACGCCCTGCCGGACCCAGGGGTCGACGGCTGGGCCGATGCCGCCTACGACCACGCCACCGCGGTCCGATGGGTCACCGAAGCGCTCGAGCGCAACAGCGACGCCCGCGACATCGACCTCATGGTCGCCGAGACCCTCGAGGGCCCGGGGCTGAGCGGCGACCTGCGGATCCGCGAGTTGGTCGTCGAGATCATCGACGTCGCCAGCTCCGCCGCGAACTCGGGACGGGACGACCTGTGAGGGTCCGCGCGCGCCGCCTGTACCTGCCCGCTGCTCTGGTGGTGGGTCTCGGCACTCTCGCGGCCGGCTACTACGCCGTCGACTTCGTGTCCCCCAACGTGAAGGCCGACGAGACGACGCCAGCAGCGAGCGGGGCACACGCGGCCGCCTCGAGCGGCCCTGTCGTCGACGCTCTCACCTCCGCCGGCCTCGTCCACGGAGGGACGGTCGACGCGGCCGCGGTACGGGCCCTCGTCGACGCGCTCCCCGCCGACACGCATGCGAGGACGCCCAACTACGACCGGGCCGCGTATGGGCCGTCCTGGGCCGACACCGACCACAACGGGTGCGACCAGCGGAATGACGTCCTGGCCCGCGACCTCACGGCGGTCACATACACGAAAGCGGATCCCGGCTGCACCGTGGCCACCGGCCACTTGGTCGACGTCTACACGGGCCGCAGCATCGACTTCATCCGCGGGAAGGCCACGAGCGCGGCCGTCCAGATCGACCACCTCGTGCCACTCGGATGGGCGTGGCAGCACGGCGCCGCCGGCTGGACCGGGGAGCGCCGCGAGCAGCTCGCGACCGACTTCAACAACCTCCAGGCCGTCGACGGCCCCACGAACGAGGCGAAGTCCGACCAGGGGCCGGCGACGTGGCTGCCGCCGGCCGCGGGCTATGACTGCCTGTACGTCACCCGGTTCGCGTACGTGCTGAGCACGTACGCGCTCACGATCGACGACGCCGACCGAACCGAGATCGACCGCACCCTCGCATCCTGTACCTGACTTGCGATGAAGCTCCCGCAGCCGGGTAGGCGATCGGCGCCGACGTCGCCGGGCTCGCGCGGTCCGTCGACGTCGCCGCCCGCGCCCGCGCCCGCGCCCGCGGCCGCGGGCCGGGCCGCGAACGCGATGAGCCGGTCGCCGTTCTGGATCACCACGCGGCCGCCGAGTTCAGCGACTCCTCACGCCGGAGCCAGATTCGCTGGCCGAGCTCGTTGCGGGCGTCGGCGTAGACCTCGAAGGTGAACGGGTCCCCGAGCTCTGCGCGGTGCGGCATCACGTACCCGAGCACGGGCCGGTCCTCGACCTGGATCCGCCCGTAGCCGGCCTCGAAGTGCGCCCACGGGTGCGCGCCGACGTCGCGCACCAGGCCGTTGCCGCTGCTCCGAACTGGTTCACCATGCGCATCGCGTCTAGGGCTTCACTCGCTTGCTCACACTGAACTACAAACGTTCGAGATGTTGATAAGTCGCATGGTTCGCCAATCGGCCACGTAAAGATCAACATCGGGCGGTGACCCGCGCATCCAGATCTATGCACGTGCATACCCATAGTAACCACATACTGTCCGTTAGATATTTAGGGAACCATATGAAAAAGATATATTCAAGGCGCAGGCATGCGGCGTCTATGGCGGCGTTGTCCATCGGAATCGGGCTGGCTCTGGTTTGCGGGCCCCATGATATTGGTGGTGAAAGCGCTCGAGCCGCAAGCTTGGCCTCAGGGTCTGAAAGCGGTGCGTCTGACACGGGCAGAAGCTTTTCGGATGCAGATGCCGCAGAATCTGAAAACTACTGGACTCCGGACAGAATGGCGGCGGCAGTGCCCACTGATGGGGCGACGGCCGCGCCCAAAAAGCAAAGTTCGGCCATTGATGCTAGCGCGGCCACGAGCGTCTTCGAGCCCGTCTATTGGATCGGGCGACTTTATTACACCGCGGGTGGCAAAGATTATGCTTGCACGGCGTCGTCTATTAAATCAGACTCGAAGCTGGTCATAGCGACCGCCGGACACTGCCTTTATCACAATGGTGAATTTAGTACCAACCTTCGCTTTATTCCCGCCTGGGATGGGGCTAATAAACCACTTTTGACGTGGGGCGCCAACGAATATCAGGTCCCGCGAGCCTGGCGATACCAGGAGGACCAGCAGCACGATGCAGGATTTGTCCAGCTAAAGCCTCAGCGATCCTGGCTCGGTGCCAAGCAATACCTGGCCGATCAGGCTGGCGCGACCGCTACCAATTTTGGTCTTGCAAATACGGGGTTGCATTACGAAGCATTTGGTTACGAACAGGTATCAGGATTCACGTCGCATCCTCTTCTGACTTGCTCGGGAAATGGGTACCGTCGTTTTTCCCAATTTTCACTTCTTAGCATAAATGACTGCGCCATGGTGGGCGGGGGCTCCGGTGGGCCTGTCTATCATGAATCAGGAAAGGGGGTTAATGGTACGCAGGTAGGGGTTGTGAGCTCCGTTATGCCCCGAGGGGAACATAGCGTCATGACGTTTGCGCCCTGGGGCGACGCCGAGTACCAGGTATTTCGAACAGTGGACACCTGGGGGCGCTAGAGTCTTGCTCATATAGGCCATTCATGCATGCGGAGCGTGGCAGTGCTTTGGTATGGGGCTTGAGCACTGCCACGCTCGGCATCTGCCTTTAGGAGCAACGGAACGGGGCTCAGGCTCCGACTGTGCCTGAGCCCCGCTGGTGTGTCGCTAGGCTGCTGCTGCGGCTCGGTAGGTGGCGTGAAGGGTGGCGGTCCACTGGGGGCCGAATGCGGCGTGCGTGAACTGGTGGTACGCGAAGGTGGTCATGCTGCGCTGGACGTCGCCGGAGTCGTCGTCCGTGTTGACCCATGGGGATCCGCTGATGCCGGCTCGGAGGTCGGTCTCGATCCCTTCGATGGCGTAGTCCTTATTCATCCAGGGGTTCGGCTCGACCGTGCTCTCGACGCTGACGGGCTTCGTTCCGTCGTGCCCGCCGTCGAGCGCGTATCCGGTCGAGCGGTAGTCGTCGTCGTCCTCCTGGCCGGCAAAGCGGACGCCAGAGGCGCCGACAGTGGAGGACAAGGTCGTACCCGCAGCTGCACTGACGGGTGCCTTGACCTGAAAGAAGGCCGTGTCGAAGTCGACCTGTCTGCCCGTGACCCACTGCGACTGGACCGTGACAGCAGTCGCAGGCCAGATGCCCCTGGGGGCGGTCCCGTCGTACTGTGGCACGAACACCAGGTCAGTGACGAATGCGCCCTTGGCGGCCGATACGCAGCGGCCAGCCGTGGCGACGAGATCGCCAGAATCGGAGACGACCACGTTTCCTGTGCAGCGCTGGTCGATGCCACCGCTGCGGAAGAAGACGACGCCGAGGTGATCGTTCGCGGCGAACCCTGGTACGGGCGTGGTTTCCGAGACGTGCGGCGACGCTGTTCCGCTCACGACGGACGCGTCGATCGTGCTCGTGGTGGCGAGTGCGCTGTCCGGGGCGACGGTGGGCGGGTTCCCGTCGGCGGGGTCGGGATCGACGAAGGAGTTGGTGACGGCAGCGTGCATTCGAGCGGGAGACCACGCAGAACCGGCAGCAGCGGTCTCGGTGCTCGAGATGGTGTGTCGGAGCGTCCCGGTGGGTGCCGCTGGGGTTGCTGCAGTCGCAGCCCCCGCACCCATGAGGGTGAGGGCGAGCGTGGCGCATGTTGCCGCGCCTGTGAGGGTGGAGCGAGTGCGTGTAGCCATATGAGCATCCTGTTCTCGCGAGCAAGTGAACGCAGATCAGCGAACAGCACACCATTGCCTTAAACGCCCCCGCAACGGGGGCGCATCGCACAGGTCACCAGTAGAGGTGGATGGTCCACCCGCCGGGAAGGCATTGCGCACTAACGTCTCGCCATCCGCGACCATCGCGGCATGAGCGCTCCATTGAAGGACTTTCTGCCATGCCCCCACTCCTCTTTGCCCAACGTCATCAGCTCCTCATGAGACCTTGGGTTGCTGTGCTCGTCGTCCTCCTCGCTGGTGCAGGCACCGCCTCCGTGCCTGCTTCCTCGGCTTACGCTGCAGGGCTACCCACCCAAGGGTCGTCCATCTCGAGTCTTCCAGCGTTCCCCACGCCCATGTCGGTGAAGCCGCCGAGGGCGACGCCGTACGAAGTGCCCGCCGGTCAAACCGTCGACTACGGCGACGCGGAGCTCAATGGGTCGACCTCAGGGCGTGGCGAGTTCCAGCAACCGGTCATCCTCGTTCACCCGGGAGGGACGGTGAAGAACGTGATCATCGGCCCGCTCGCTGCCGACGGCATCCACTGCGAAGCCTCCTGCACCATCGTGAACATGTGGTCAAGCCACGTCGGGGAGGACGCTGTGACGCTGCTCGACGGATCCCCAGCGTCCTCCGTCGTCACTATCCAGGGCGGAGGCGTTCAGCACGCGTACGACAAGGTCGTTCAGATTGATGGTGCGGGCACGGTCCGGATCTCCCACTTTGCCGCGTCCGACATCGGCTCGCTCGCGCGTTCCTGCGGTGACTGCCCGCACCAATACCCGCGGCACATCGTGGTCAGTGACGTCTTCATCGACGGTGGCCGCTATAAGGTCGCCGGAGTCAATCAGAACTTCAGCGACACAGCCAAGCTCGACCACGTCACCATCCGCGGAACACGCATGCAGGTCTGCGACAGGACCGTTGGGGGCCGCGGCGTACCCGCTAAGGAGGTCCCTGGCGGCAGCGGAGACCCCTACCCGGGTGTGTGCGACTTCAGCTACGCCACCATTCTGTTCGAACACGGATGAGGCAATGGGCGTCGGGTCTCGCAACCTTTGGCATGCGAGACGGTGGTGCCGAGGCGGTGCGGCGTGGCCTTCGTTGCTCCGAACGGATCTAGGGACCGAGCGGGTATGCGTGCGGACGTTCGGTAGTGCGCGCCGCCCGAACAAGGTCGCGTGTGCTGTGTCACCTGCCGTTTGTGTAGTCCATGCGCGGCTACTCCGGCGCTGTTCCTAGGATGTGCTGGCCCTCGGAAGTGTTCCGCACGGGTGCCCTGCCTCGGTGAGTTGCTATCACCCAGCTCCACGCATCGCTCACTCCCCCGGCCGGGCTAGATGGACGCGCTTGCTCACGGCGGCTGAGCTGAAATGCCCGACATGAAGGATTCACATGCACTTGCCTCTTCCCTCCCGCCGCCAACTCGAACGTTCCACCGCTCGCCTACTACTGCTGGCTTGCCTCGGGGCGGCCGCGGTGGGAGGTGTCAGCTTCAGCGGCATCGGAACTCCGGCCGCGCACGCGTCCCCCCGATCGTCCCAGCGCCTCGCGGAAACCTCGACGGACACAGATGATGTGACGGGCAAGAGCTTCTCGGACGAGGATGATGCTGCGTCGGCCGCGTACTGGACGCCCGAACGCATCCATAAGGCAGACGCGGCTTCGGCTGACAGCCCCGAAGACGACGCGAGCCTGGTCCAGTCCAGCGGATTGACGCACTACGAGCCCGTCTACTGGATTGGGCGGCTGTACTTCACCCGCGGAGGGCAGGAAGGGTCCTGCACCGGATCCGTCGTCAAGTCCGACTCTCGCCTCGTCGTTGCCACTGCGGCTCACTGCCTGTACTTCGACCGCGAGTTCGCGACTAATGTGCGTTTCATACCCGCTTGGGATGGGGCCAACAAGCCGCTTCTCACGTGGGGTGCGGACTTTTACCAGGTCACGACCTCCTGGCATTCGTCGATGGACGCTCAGCACGACACCGCCTTCATCAAGATGAAGCCCCGAGAAGACTGGGACGGGAAGAAGACGTACTTGGCCGATGTCGCCGGTGCCCCTCGGGTGGACTTTGCCCTCGCGGCTCCGCGCCTGCACTACGAGATGTTCGGCTACTCCCAGGTCTCCGGCTACACGCCGGCCCCACTCGTGACCTGCTCCGGGGAGGGTGACCGCTTCATCGGATCTCCCCGGCGGATCGGCCTCATGCCGTGCCAATTCCCGCCTGGATCTTCGGGCGGGCCCGTGTATCACGCCTCCACGCGGGGTCCGAACGGAACACAGGTCGGCAACACGAGCTCTGTCCAGACCCTGGGGAACACCGTCATCTCGTGGTTCGTACCCTGGGGAAGCGAGGAACATGCCGTCTATAAGAACGTTGATACCTTCGTCGGCTGATGCGTGCGATGGACGCGCGGTCTTCCGGATGCTCGAGGGGGTCTCCGTCAACGCATCTTGACCTTCGTGCGTCAGCGTCGTAATGGGAGGGGTGGCTCGCGTATACGTGCCACCCCGTTCCGCGTTAAGGGCGCACCAACCCGTCGTCTGTCCCGTGCCATCGTTCGGCCTGTGCTGTACCGCATGCCTTGGTATCGGGTACTAAGACGAGTGCGCCCCATTGGTAGCGATGGGGGCGCACTCGTTGGGTGAGGCGTGTCTAGGGGCCGGTCGGTCGCTCTGCTGCGGCTAGTACCTCTGCGGCAAGAACGTCTCCCGCTTGGAGCACTTCAACACCGAGTAGCTGACCGTTCGAGTCGAAGTCCAAGCTGATCTCGCCCTTGTGGCCGGGAGTCGCTATCGAGTGAATCTGCTCGGCAACCTGGCCAGCTCCGATGGCGGCGACGACTTGGATGTACGCCGCGTCGGCCTCTGCGTCGTAGGTGATCTTCACTCCGCTAGCCCTTCGTGACGGTGACGATGTTGCCCGACTTGTTGTCCACGATGACACGGATCCTGTTCTTGCCGGAACCCTGGGTGAAGACGGACGTGCCCTTGTTGCCGGCCGACTTGACGCCGTTCTGTACCACCTGCTTGACCAGGGCCTGGCTGACCCCCTTCGTGGCTGCCTGGGATGCGGCATGCGCGGTGAACCTCGCCATGACCAACAGCGCAGGGATCCAGAAGGGATCGGCCACCACGGGGAACGCGGTTGCTGAGGTGAGCGTGACGGACTGCACGAGGGTGGAGCCGTCGATCTTGTAGGACGTGGGGACGGCCGCGCCGTTTGCGTCCAGAGCCCAGGCGGGCTCGAAGGTGCCGAGGATGTCGCCCGTGGCATTGCGAACCGTGACGCCGCCATCCTCGAGGGGAATGAGCTCGACGCCCTCGCCGAGCTCGAACCTGTACTCGCGGGGCGCCGCCGCCGATTCGATGTGCATGAGCGCGCGGAAGGTGCCATCGCCGGTGTCCTGGATGGCCGTCGTGTAGCCAGCGCCACCGGTGACGTTCAGCGCGAGCTCGTCGCTTTCCGCGGCGGTGCGCGGGGTGCCGGGAAGGCGGAGCTGCACGTCGACCCCGTCGGATCCCGGGGCTGAGATGAGCCCGTCCGAGAGGTCGATGGACTCGGCGGTCGTCGCGGTCGCCGGCAGCACTGCCCGCGTCTCCATTGCGCTCCTGATGTCGCCGAGCGTGGCGTCCTCCGCTGCGTTCGCCGGTCCGACCCCGGCCAGCACGAGAGCGCTTGTGGCGACGATGCCGAGTGCTGAGTATCCGATCTTCATGGTTCCCCCCTTGGTGAAATCGAGTCATCCCACCGTGGCAGCACGGCGCTGGTTTCGGCTTCCGCCAGACGACTGATTGACAATCGCAACTAGTTCTGGCATGTGGGCACGCATAGGTCCGTCCTGAAACCCTTGGGTTGCGAGACGTCTCACGAGCCGAGCTCGGAGCGCTGATGCTTCCTGGTCAGGGAGTGTCGCGCAACCATGTACTTGTGACCAGTGCCGCTGGGTGGCGGTGTTCTGGTGTCGGTACATGACAGCTAGAGGTACGCGACCTCGCAGCCGATGGCGTTCTGAGCGGGTGCCATCAGTGCTTGTCTAGCCCCGGCCGAAGAGCCTGGCGAGCAGTCCGCCACCCGACTCGTCCTTTGGGTGGCCCAGGCACCGATCGACCCGCGGAACACCGCGCATCACCTGGTCGACGTGCTGGCCGCAGCCCGCCCAGTCCTTCTTCCCGCACACTCGGCACGTCACCTGTCGACACATCGTCTTGCTCCTTCTCGTCGTCGGCCGCGGACACGGCACTCGACGAACTATACCCCCGGGGGTATAGTTAGCTGCATGAGAACAGTGATTGTTGGAGGAGTGGCCGGCGGCATGTCGGCCGCGACGCGGCTGCGCCGACTGGACGAGGAGCGCGAGATCCTCGTATTCGAACGCGGGGCATACGTATCGTTCGCGAACTGCGGGCTCCCCTACTACGTCGGCGGCGTGATCCCTGAGAGGGCCTCATTGCTCCTTCAGACCCCGGAGTCGCTCGCGGCACGCTTCCGTCTCGACGTGCGTGTGCGGCACGAGGTCGTCGCCATCGACGCGGGCGCAAAGACCGTCACAGTGCGCGACCTCGACGCGGGGACCGACGAGGTGGTCGCGTACGACGACCTCGTCATCGCGGCGGGCGCCGGCGCCGCTCCGAGCGAGACCGACGACGGCGTGCCGTCATCCACGCTGCGCAGCGTCGAGGACGTGGACCGCATCATGGCCCTCCTCGACGGCACCACCGACCCGCACGCCGTCGTGGTCGGTGCGGGCTTCATCGGCCTCGAGGCCGTCGAGAACCTCCTCGCCCGCGGCGTCCACGTGACGCTCGTTCAGCGCGGACACCAGGTGCTTTCCCCGCTGGATCCGGAGATGGCGACTCCCGTCCGCGAGGCCCTGGAAGCAGCCGGCGTGGACGTCCGGACCGGGACGACCGTCACCGGCGCCGCGGACGGGCATGTGCACCTCGACGACAGCACGCGCGTCCGCGCCGACCTCGTGATCCAAGCCGCCGGCGTGCACCCCGAAACGGGCCTGGCCGAGGCAGCCGGTCTGCGTATCGGCCCGAGCGGCGGGATCGCCGTCGACGGTCGCCAGCGCACGAGCGACCCGTCGATCTGGGCGGTCGGCGACGGCGTGGAGAAGATCGACCACCTCGACGCCGCCCCGACGCTGGTGACGATGGCAGGACTCGCCAACCGCCACGGACGCGCCGCGGCCGACGACATCGCCGGCGCCGCGAAGGCCGACGCCGCGCCCGCCCTCGGGACCGCGATCCTCGGCCTCCTCGGCCTCACCATCGGGCTCGTCGGGTGGAACGAGAAGCGCCTCGTCGCGGAGGGCCGGCCCCACCGGATCATCCACACCCACCCCGCCTCGCACGCAGGCTACTACCCGGGCGCTCAGCAGATGGCGATCAAGCTCCTCGTGAACCCCGACGACGACCGGATCCTCGGTGCGCAGATCGTCGGCCGCGACGGCGTCGACAAGCGCCTGGACGTGATCGCAGTCGCCATGACCGCCGGGTTTACCGCATCCGCCCTGTCACGGCTCGAGCTGGCGTACGCGCCGCAGTACGGATCTGCGAAGGACCCCGTGAACCTCCTCGGCTACGTCGCCGAGAACGCCGCCACCGGCACCACCCGCTCCATCCAGTGGCACGAGCTCGAGGACGCCGTCGCCGACGGGGCGACCCTGGTGGACGTGCGCACGACCGGCGAGCACGCGACCGCCGCGATCCCCGGCGCCGTCTCGCTGCCGTTGGACGAGCTCCGCGCACGCCACCACGAGCTCCCCGCAGGCCCCCTGGTCGTGCACTGCCAAGTCGGACAGCGCGGGCACACCGCCGCGCGCCTCCTCACCCAGCTCGGGCACGACGTCCGCAACCTCGACGGCGGCTGGCTCACCTGGCACGCCGGAACCGCATCCACAACCCGCGCCACCGCCGCGACCGCGGCCTGACGGAAGACGAGAACCCATGAAGAGCATCACCGTCCAGCAGCTCGCCGCATCCGCGGGAGCCACCATCATCGACGTGCGCGAGCCCGACGAGTACGCCGGCGGCCACGCTCGTTCGGCCGTGAACGTCCCGCTGTCCGAGCTCGGCGGACGCATCGACGAGATCCCGACGGGCCAGCCCGTGCATGTCATCTGCCAGTCCGGCGGCCGCAGCGCCCGAGCCACCGACGCGCTCACCGCCCGCGGTATCGACGCCATCGACGTCACCGGAGGCACTTCCGCGTGGGTCGACGCGGACCTGCCGACCGACCGCGCATGAGCGACGCCAGCGGGCAGCTCCACGACGCCGTCGCGGTGAGGAAGGTCGCGAACCGGCTCAAGCGCGCTCAGGGCCAGCTCAGTGCCGTCATCGCCGCTGTCGAGAACGGCGGTGACTGCCGCGACGTCGTCACCCAGCTCGCCGCCGTATCCAGTGCGCTGGACCGTGCCGGCTTCGCGATCGTCTCCACCGCGATGCAGCAGTGCCTAGTCGCCGACGACGTCGCCGACCTCGACAGCGCCGAGGACGGTGCACCCTCACCACGGAAGCTCACCATCGAGGAGATCGAGAAGCTCTTCCTCACGCTCGCATAGCGGTCACACCCTGTCCCGAAAACCAATAGCTTTCCAAGACATCGCCGAGTGCCCGTCCGAGCCGCGTCAAGCGAGCCTGGTTACTGGGGCCTCGACGTCTCGTCAAGTCATCTCACCGCAAAGTGTCTCGGGGAAGCCCGCCGTGGGCGTTTCTGAGGCAGACTGCTCGGGTGAGGCTTCTGGGATACACGCGAGTGAGCACGACGAGTCAGGATGCGCAGCTCCAGCTCGACGCGCTGGTGAAGGACGGTGTGCAGAAGCGGGACGTGTTCGCCGACGTCACCTCCGGCAGCCGGGCCGCGATCGAGCGGCCGGGGATGAAGAAGCTGCTCGAGTACGCCGAGGACGGCGACACCATCGTCGTCTGGCGGATTGACCGCCTGGGCCGCTCCATGCTCGACGTCCTCAGCACCGTCAAGCTCCTACGCGAACGCGGTGTGCAGATCCGATCCATCTCCGACGGCATCGACCCGGCGACCACCTCGGGCCGGCTGATGCTGGGCATGCTCGCGAGCCTGGCCGAGTACGAGCGCGAGCTCATCGTCGAGCGCGTCAACGCCGGCATCGCCGTCGCACGCGACAACGGGACCCGCTTCGGTCGCCCCCTGTCCGATCCGGCCGTGATCGCCGACAAGCTCCAGATCGCGACCGACGCGCGCGCCCGCGGCCGGACCGCGGAAGACGCGGCACGGCTTGTCGGGTGGAGCCGGGCGACGTTGTACCGGCACCAGTCGAACGCTGCGCGCGAGAGCGCCGCGATGTAGGTCAAGGCGTGGACGGGCTCGGACGGTGGCGGATTCTTCGGCTGCATGTCGAAGACGAGATCCCGCTCGCGGTTCTCGCCCGCACCACCGGCGTCAGCGCACGCACCCTGCAACGCTGGCACCACCTCTACCGCGCCGGCGGCATCGCCGCCCTCGACCCCCACGCGCGGGGCGACGCGGGGCGGCGGCGAACAGCTGCAGCGACGGTCGCGTTCGTCGAGCGGCTCGCGCTGACCAGGCCCCGACCGAGCATCGCGACCCTGCACCGGCTTGCCGCCGCGGATGCGTTGCAGCGCGGAGACTCGATCCCGAGCTACTCCACGGTGCGGGAGATCGTTCAGGCCCTCGAGCCCGCGTTGGTGACGCTGGCTCTGGAGGGGCCGGCGTCGTATCGGGATCGGCACGAGCTCGTGTACCGGCGCCGGGCGGAGCGCCCGAACCAGACGTGGCAGGCCGACCACACCGAGCTCGACGTCCTCATCGTCGGCACTAGCGGGAAGCCCGACCGGCCTTGGCTGACGGTCATCATGGACGATTACTCCCGTGCCATCTGCGGGTACACCGTCTTCACCGGCGCCCCTTCGGCGATGAACACCGCCCTGGCGCTGCGGCAAGCGATCTGGCGAAAACCCGATCCGGGCTGGGCGATGTGCGGGATCCCTGACATCCTCCATGTCGACCACGGCACCGACTTCACCAGCCGGCACCTCGAGCACACGGCCGCGGAGCTGCGGATCCGGATCATCCACTCCACCGTCGGCCGCCCCCAGGGCCGCGGGAAGATCGAGCGGTTCTTCGGCACCATCACCACGGAACTGCTCCCGCTCCTCCCCGGCCGCCTCAGCGCCGGGAACCGGCATCCGACCCCGGCGCTCGACCTCGCCGGCCTCGACGCCGCCATCGGGTCGTTCATCTCCACCTACAACGACCGCCCACACAAGGAGCTCGGCGTCACGCCCCGCGCGGCGTGGATCGGCGACGGGTGGCTGCCTCGGATGCCGGAGAGTCTCGTGGAGCTCGACGGGCTCCTGCTCACTGTCCCGAAGAGCCGCACCGTGCAGCGCGACGGGATCCACTTCCAGGGCCAGCGGTACCTCGCCCCTACTCTCGCGCCGTTCGTCGGCCGGACCGTGACCATCCGGTACGACCCGCGTGACATCTCCGAGATCCGCGTCTACGACCACAACACCTTCATCTGCGTCGCCGTCGACGAGGCGCACCCGAATCTGCGGATGAGCCTGCGCGAGGTCGAGACCGCACGCCGTGCCCGACGCCGGCAGCTGCGCCGGGACCTCAACGACCGCATCCCCACCACCGCCGCCGCACGCGCCGAGCTGCCCGCGACAGCACCGCCGCCGCGGCGGCCGCGGCTGCGCACCTATGAAGAGGACGGATGATGCCCGACACGTTCATCACCACGAAAGAGCACCGGCGGTTCGTCGAGTTCGCGAACGCCGTCCGGAAGGAGCAGACCATCGGGATCTGCCACGGCGACGCCGGCGTCGGAAAGACCAACTCCGCCCGCCGATACGCGCACTGGGACACTCTTGAGCCCTACGTCCACGAGTGGGGTCGGCGCGGCGCGGATGACCCCAAGCTCGACGCCGCCGCCAACCGCTCGCGCGCCGTGTTCTACACGCCCGACGTTCTACCCCGGCCGAAGGACCTCATGCGAGAGCTCGACCGCTGGACGGTCGACCTCGGCATCAGGATCGAGGATCACCAGCGCACGATCGGAAAGATCATCGGTACCGGCGGCGACGCGCGCCGGTGGGTCGAGCTGCTGATCATCGACGAAGCGGAACGGCTCACGCCCACCGCGCTCGAGCTCCTACGCGATTGGCACGACCGCGAGCACCTCGCGATCATCCTCATCGGCATGCCCGGCATCGACCAGCGCTTCCGCCACTACCCGCAGCTCTACAGCCGCCTCGGCTTCGCCCACCGCTACCGTGCCCTCGGCCAGGAAGAGCTCCTCTTCGTCCTCGACCGCCACTGGAAGCGCCTCGGCCACACACTCAACACCGAAGATTTCACGGATGTCCAGGCCATCGCCGCCATCGAACGCATCACCCGCGGCAACTTCCGCCTCCTCGAGCGGCTCTTCCCGCAGATCCAACGTGTGCTCAAGATCAACCAGTTGGAGACCATCACCGATGACGTCATCGAAGCAGCTGCCAGCATCCTCGTCACCGGATGACGACACCCATCGGCAACAGATCACCGCCTTGGAGCGGCGTGATCCACATGGAGGCGCGGTCGGGTGTCACCTGCCCGCGACGTCCGGTGAGCGATCCCTCGATGAGACGCAATCCTCATGCTCGGGCGTATCGCGCTCGGCGTCATCGCCGTATAGTTGTGTAGCACAGAAGTGGCACAGAGAGGTGTTTTGTGGCACAATAGTCATATGGGCATCGACTTCACGCGCAGCGCAGGCAAGCACCACATCCCCGGGCCCGACGCGCTGCATGCGATCAAGAACGCAGTGTGGAGCTCCACGAAGGTGAAGGTGAACGAGGGTGACCCGCGTAGCCAGCGGCGGGTGTTCGTTGGCCCGCAGCACGCGCAGACGGATCGGCTCATTGAAGTGCTCGTGGAGCTCAAGTCCGGCGGATTCGTGGTCTACCACGTGATGGAGCTTGGCTCGTACTACCGAAAGCTGATGGAGGAGGAGAAGTGACACTCTCGAAGAAGGACCAGGACCGCTACGACCGCATGGCGGCAATCGAGGAGGCGTCGACGGGTGCGCCGCTGCCCGGCGATAGCGCGCATGGCGCTGACGCGGCCGAGATCGGGGCGCAGCTGCTCCTCGACGCGCTCGGCAGCGAGGCGGCCGTCTCCAAGGCAATTGGCCGGCCGAAGCTGGGTGGCGCGGTGCCGGACGGCGAGCACTCGCCAACGATCCACGTCCGCCTCCCCCAGGACCGCAAGGACCGTCTAGAGCGTCTGCGAATCGTGCAGCGCCGCAAGTACGCAGCAGATCTGGTCCGGGACGCGATCGACGAGTATCTCGATCGACACAAGGACGACCTGCACCGCGTCGCGGGCTGAGAAACGCGCGCGCGGGCGGCCGTCTGAACAACCCCGGCCACGCCTGATGTCGAGTCGTGATCGAGCGGGCCGAGTCATGCATCGAGGCGCCGCGGCTTCGTTCCGCTGCGCTCCACGAACCCGCGCCCATGAACTGTGCGGGGCGCGCTCATGAGGCGGCGGGTGCTGTGGCATCGTGACCGCGAGCCCTCGCCTGGTCATGGCTACCGTGCTGACCCTGGCGAGCCGCGAAGGATGTGACGGGGTGCGGCCTGTGGTTCTTGTTCGGGTCCGACATGACGACTTCACCGCGGGCGATCTGGCATCGAAGAGAGTGAGGGCAGCAGGCATGCGAGCGTGGTTTGAGCAGGCGAAGGCGACGACCAACGGACGACGTGGGCTCGTGGTGTTGCTGAGCTACCTGATCGTGCTGCCTGTGACGCTTCTTGTGGCAGAGGTCGCGCTGCTCATCGGTGCGACAACGCTCGCGGGTGTCAGCGCTGTCATCACCTTCGGGCTAGGTCTCTTCACTGTCCCCGTGGCCGCGGTCGCGCAGGGCTATCGCCGCGCACCAGGCGCGCTGTCGTCGACCACGGGGGTGGTCTGGCATCTCACGTCGCAGCTCTGGGGCGTCGGGGACGGGGTTGTCCTCGAGCGGCGCCGGTGTCGTTTGCGGTCCTGCATGCAGCGCTCGGATCGGCCGGTCGCCCTTCCGCGTCGCGCGGTGTTCGTCTTCACGGCAGATCCGGCGGATGCGCATGTGCGCGGGAACGTGACCCGGAGCCGGGCCCGCTACCTCTACCGACTGGACATCAGCGAGGCGCACGGGCAGGTCTTTCAGCGCGGCATCGCGGTCGCTATCGCGGGCGATCTCCACGCCACCGTCTCGGCACGCCGAACCCTCACCGCGACCGACGTACCGACGCTCTAACCAGCAGGCCGCGTGGTGAGGCTGGTCCTCACCACGTCGGCGGAGTGCGGTACCTCCGCGGGTCGTCGATCGGCCGAGTCGTGTCCTCCACGGGAGCAACGACCTCGCCGGGGAGTCGGCAGGCGAGCTTCACGAACAGCTGCCCGGACTGCTCGTTGGGTGCCTCCACCGTCCACGTCCGGCCGGGGTAGAGCTCGATGAGCGCGCGCACCATCGCGTCGGCCCAGCCATCGCGGCGCCGCGCGGCCTGGACGACGATGTTCGTCACGAGCCCCTGATCGGTGTCGAGGAAGACCTTGAAGCGCATCTCGGTGTCCCTCGTCTCCGCGCGCCGAAACCAGCCGTTCGGACGTGACCGGTGGCGGGGCACCGGATGCAGGAAGGCAACGAGCGTGGGACCGTACTGGGCCTGTTCTGTGAATCGGAACCGACGTCCATCGACCGTCACGTCACGGTGCGAACGCGCCACCTTAGGCCTCGGAGGGGGCGTAATCCTCGCGCCGCTCGTCCTCGTCCTGGACGGCGGCTGCTGAGCTGCCGATGGCGCTCGGGGCGGACGAGGGAGTGGCTCGGGTGGCCTTCTTGACCTCCCGCGTGGTGATGCCGAGGCGCGCCGCGACTTCGGCCGGGCTGGCACCAGCATCGATCATGCGTGCGATGACCTGCTCGGCGTCGTCGCGTGCCTTCCGTGTCTGCTGCTCCGCCCGCTCCCGGAGCTTCGCGATCTCGCGCTCGGTCTCTTCGTTCGTTGCCTCCACGGAGTCGATGGCCACGAAGTAGTCGGCCGCGAGCTGTTCGAGCTTGTCTTGCAGCTCACGGAACTGTGCCGCCATCTCTCGTGCTCGACGCCGTGCGTCGGTCTGCTTCGCGGACTTGCGGAGTTCGGCCATGTGGGTCCCCCTTGCTCGATGACCGGACCAGTATGCACGGCCCGCCCCCGCGCGTCCCACGGGGCACCACAAGGCGGCGGGGCCTCGACTCCGGGGGAGTGAGCGAGGCCGGCTCGGCTGTTGCTTCTCGACACGCTGACGGGCGCGCTCCTCGTTCCTCGTCGCCCACCCGTGCGGTCTCAAAGCACAGCCGCATGAGCGTTGCTCATGGCCGATCTTCTCTCCCTTCGTCCAACGGTGAGCACGCTCGTTCCTCGCCTGCTCACCGCAGTCCTCCGGTCATTAGTTCGTCACACCTCAGGCATTACGAATGAATGAGGTAAGCTCGACCCATGTTTCAGATGCGAGCGCTGACTCTCTCCGGGTTCGCCCAGGGGTGTCCTACGCCGCTCGCAGATGAAAGTGAGGGCACTTGGATCGGTGGATCCCCGACCGGCGTTGACCCGTCCAGGCCGGTTTCCCCGTCGCAGTTTCGCGACATCGCGGCTCGCGCGACTGATCCCGTCACCGCGTCGCCGGCGCTCCTGGAGCTTACGTTCGACGTCCCTCGATCGGTGTCCGTCGTCTGGGCCACGGAGTCGGAGGAG